>NZ_FOZL01000001.1:4200000-4439413 GCF_900114625.1 Granulicella pectinivorans | reverse complement strand
CACGTAATCCACAGTTTTTGGGTTGCGTTGTTTTTGTGATGGGGTTAGTCTTGGGAAGTCGCACATGACTGACGGGCCGGTTACTGAGGTGCTTGGAGGTTGGGTGGGGCGGGTGAGATTAGAGGTTGACACGAGAGTGGAGACGCGATAATCTAACCAAGTTGCAGAAATGAGCTTCGCACCTCGGCCGAGTAGTTATGGCGATAATGAGGGATGTCGGAGCGCAGTCCAAGTGTGAGTTCGCGGTCTGAATGCCCTGGAAGTACAGTGGGCCAGCCGACAACAAACCCAAGCCACTGCAGTTGAAGGAAGAAGTTCAGGAGCTAAGTGCTCCGCGATTGTTCGTCGTTTACGGCGTCTTGATCGTTACGATGTTTTGAGTTTTTGTGCTGTAGTGAGCTTGAGAGTGTGGTTTTCTCGGTTGTTTTCGATTCGATAGGCGCTTCCGGTGTGAAGCGGTCGAGATGAGAGCGAAGTGAGAATGAAGTTGACAAGTGAGTCAATCTTCGATACTCTTAGAAAGTTCGCGCAAACGTCACGCGCTGCTGAAACGCTTCCGACGGAGCCTGCTGAGGTTGAGTGGTTCTGGTAATGAAGAGAAGTGAGTAGGCAACACTATAAGACGCACTACAGCGCTACCAAGTTCGAGGACACGTTCCGTGTGGCTTATGCCCCGGATGGTCCTTGATCCAAAAGCCGCCCACTTAGGTGGATGCGGTTTGGATCTTTGACAACATAGTTGAACATGCCAGTCGTGAGATGATACGAAATTGGTTTAGTCATTCTCACTAGTTATAAACCTCCGGGAGTTTTCGAGCTCCGGGGGGCGCATGATAACTTCCCCGACCCCTGTCGCTGGGAAGCATGCAAACCAAGATTAAACGAGAGTTTGATCCTGGCTCAGAATCAACGCTGGCGGCGTGCCTAACACATGCAAGTCGCACGAGAAAGGGACTTCGGTCCTGAGTAAAGTGGCGCACGGGTGAGTAACACGTGAATGATCTACCTCCGAGTGGGGAATAACTGAGAGAAATCTTAGCTAATACCGCATAATACCCACGGGTCAAAGCAGCAATGCGCTTGGAGAGGAGTTCGCGGCCGATTAGCTAGTTGGCGGGGTAATGGCCCACCAAGGCGATGATCGGTATCCGGCCTGAGAGGGCGCACGGACACACTGGAACTGAAACACGGTCCAGACTCCTACGGGAGGCAGCAGTGGGGAATTTTGCGCAATGGGGGAAACCCTGACGCAGCAACGCCGCGTGGAGGATGAAGTATCTTGGTACGTAAACTCCTTTCGATGGGGAAGATAATGACGGTACCCATAGAAGAAGCCCCGGCTAACTTCGTGCCAGCAGCCGCGGTAATACGAGGGGGGCAAGCGTTGTTCGGAATTATTGGGCGTAAAGGGTGCGTAGGCGGTTTGATAAGTCTCGTGTGAAATCTCTGGGCTCAACCCAGAGTCTGCACGGGAAACTGTCGGGCTTGAGTATGGGAGAGGTGAGTGGAATTTCCGGTGTAGCGGTGAAATGCGTAGATATCGGAAGGAACACCTGTGGCGAAAGCGGCTCACTGGACCATAACTGACGCTGATGCACGAAAGCTAGGGGAGCAAACAGGATTAGATACCCTGGTAGTCCTAGCCCTAAACGATGATTGCTTGGTGTGGCCGGTACCCAATCCGGCCGTGCCGAAGCTAACGCGATAAGCAATCCGCCTGGGGAGTACGGTCGCAAGGCTGAAACTCAAAGGAATTGACGGGGGCCCGCACAAGCGGTGGAGCATGTGGTTTAATTCGACGCAACGCGAAGAACCTTACCTGGGCTCGAAATGTACATGAATCCGGCAGAAACGTCGGCGTCTAGCAATAGACATGTATATAGGTGCTGCATGGCTGTCGTCAGCTCGTGTCGTGAGATGTTGGGTTAAGTCCCGCAACGAGCGCAACCCTTATCTTCAGTTGCTACCATTTAGTTGAGCACTCTGACGAAACCGCCTCGGATAACGGGGAGGAAGGTGGGGATGACGTCAAGTCCTCATGGCCTTTATGTCCAGGGCTACACACGTGCTACAATGGCCGGTACAAACCGCTGCAACCCCGCGAGGGTGAGCTAATCGGAAAAAGCCGGCCTCAGTTCGGATTGGAGTCTGCAACTCGACTCCATGAAGCTGGAATCGCTAGTAATCGTGGATCAGCATGCCACGGTGAATACGTTCCCGGGCCTTGTACACACCGCCCGTCACATCACGAAAGTGGGTTGCACTAGAAGTCGGTGCGCTAACCGCAAGGGAGCAGCCGCCCAAGGTGTAATTCATGATTGGGGTGAAGTCGTAACAAGGTAGCCGTAGGAGAACCTGCGGCTGGATCACCTCCTTTCTAAGAGAAAACATCTCGGCAGAGGATAACGCCCTGCGATTGCAGGCAGAGACGGTTTCACGACCTTCTGAGTTGTCCTGGTGTCGAGTACCATCCAGATGACCTTCGGGGAGTTTGGATGAGCCTGAACTACACCATCTCTTTTTCGCTATCTGTCAACAACGATGGTCCAAGACTGCATAGCGGTCTTTGCATGTTCAACTGTGTCCTCGAAACCTTTCGAGAGAGCTCCACTGCGTCCGGCCAAGCGATTGGCCGGACGCGACCGAGCAAGCACTCCGGTCGAGTCGATTCGACGGAAGCCGGGCCTGTAGCTCAGTTGGTTAGAGCGCACCCCTGATAAGGGTGAGGTCGGTAGTTCGAATCTACCCAGGCCCACCACCTTTACCGCGTTGTTGGTTATACTGACAACAGATGGGGCTGTAGCTCAGTTGGGAGAGCGCCTGCTTTGCAAGCAGGATGTCATCGGTTCGATCCCGGTCAGCTCCACCATCCTCTTCTCGATGTGGTTCGATGCAGTACAAGTGATGTCTGCTTGAGATTGAGCTTCTACCTTCTGGGTAGTAGTTGAATCTTGAGCAGGAATGCTCAAGCCGCCTAAGGGCGCGATAGCGACGCATAGCGATATGCAAAACGCTCTCATGATTTTTGACAACTGAATAGATTGGGTAAATATAACTACAAGGCTGAGCAGCTTCAAGCTTCTGGGTTTTATCTGGAAGCAAGATGCTGTCAATCAGTATTGAGTGTCTTTAGAATATAAGAATCGTCAACCGATCAGCAGCAATGTTGATCGCGAGACAGGCGTGGACAATTATCAAACCTAGAGATTTACCGTGAGGGTGAAGGTTGTTTCTTCACTGCGTGCGAGTAAATTCTATGGTCAAGCTACTAAGGGCGCACGGTGGATGCCTTGGCAGATACAGGCGATGAAGGACGCGGCAAGCTGCGATAAGCTTCGGGGAGCGGCACACACGCTTTGATCCGGAGATTTCCGAATGGGGAAACCCACCCAGGTAAAACCTGGGTATATCCGACTGAATACATAGGTCGGCATAAGCGAACGGAGGGAAGTGAACCATCTCAGTACCTCCAGGAGGAGAAAGAAACCTCGATTCCGGTAGTAGTGGCGAGCGAAACCGGAACAGCCCAAACCCGTACTATTTCGGTAGTTCGGGGGTTGTAGGACCTGCAAAAGTAGAGTTACCAATCTGGTTGCTAGTCGAATCTTCTGGAAAGGAGATCCAAAGAGGGTGACAGACCCGTAGACGAAAGCGATCCAGACTCGAAGCAGGCACCTGAGTAAGGCGGGGCACGAGAAACCCTGTCTGAATCCACGGGGACCATCCCGTAAGGCTAAATACTCGTATCTGACCGATAGTGAACCAGTACCGTGAGGGAAAGGCGAAAAGCACCCCATTGAGGGGAGTGAAAAGTACCTGAAACCGTGTGCCTACAAGCAGTGGGAGGACTATGGCCGTAAGGCAATGTCTGACCGCGTGCCTATTGCATAATGAGCCGGCTAGTTATTCTTGTCAGCAAGGTTAAGCGTGAGCGAGCCGCAGCGAAAGCGAGTCTGAATAGGGCGTTAAGTTGGCAGGAATAGACGCGAAGCGGGATGATCTACCCTTGGCCAGGTTGAAGGTGAGGTAACACTCACTGGAGGACCGAACCGGTGTTTGTTGAAAAAAGCTCGGATGAGCTGAGGGTAGGGGTGAAAGGCTAATCAAATTCCGTTATAGCTCGTTCTCTCCGAAATAGCTTTAGGGCTAGCGTCGAGCGAATTGGATTGGTGGTAGAGACATGGATGGACTAGGGGGCTTTCCGGCTTACTGAATCCAACCAAACTTCGAATGCCAATTACAACATACTCGGCAGTCAGACTGTGGGGGCTAAGCTTCACAGTCGAGAGGAAAACAGTCCAGATCGCCTGCTAAGGTCCCAAAATTACTGTTAAGTGGGAAAGGAAGTCGGAACGCTCAGACAGCCAGGAGGTTGGCTTAGAAGCAGCCATCCTTTAAAGAAAGCGTAATAGCTCACTGGTCAAGCGGTCCGGTGCCGACAATACAACGGGGCTAAAACAGTATACCGAAGCAGCGAATGCACATCTTTTAGGTGTGCGTGGTAGGAGAGCATTCTGTCGTGGATGAAGCGTAACTGGGAAGATACGTGGACATTACAGAAGAGACCCTGCCGGCATAAGTAGCGATAATGAAGGTGAGAACCCTTCACGCCGAAAGTCTAAGGTTTCCTGAGGAAGGTTAATCCGCTCAGGGTTAGGCGGTCCCTAAGTCGAGGCCGAAAGGCGTAGACGATGGAAATCCGGTTAATATTCCGGACCTCCCAATACCTCGTTATACGATGGGGTGACGCATAAGGATAAGCTGGACCTCCTATGGCTATGGGGTTCGATGCGTGTGAAGCTGGTCTCTCTAGGCAAATCCGGAGGGGCATTAACAGTGAGACGCAAAGCAGTAAGCCGAATGGCTGAAAGCAGCTGATTTCATGGTGCCAAGAAAATCCTCTAAGGAGAGGGATTGGGAACCGTACCACAAACCGACACAGGTAGACGAGGAGAATATCCAAAGGCGCTCGAGTGAAAGCTTGTTAAGGAACTCGGCAAATTAGACCCGTAACTTCGGGAGAAGGGTCGCCCCCTGGGTGCAAGCCTAAGGGGGCCGCAGTGAAACGCGAACGGCGACTGTTTAACAAAAACACAGGTCTCTGCAAAGTCAAAAACGACGTATAGGGGCTGACTCCTGCCCGGTGCCGGAAGGTTAAAAGGAGAGGTTAGCCGCAAGGCGAAGCTTTGAATTGAAGCCCCGGTGAACGGCGGCCGTAACTATAACGGTCCTAAGGTAGCGAAATTCCTTGTCGGGTAAGTTCCGACCTGCACGAATGGAGTAACGATCGTTCGACTGTCTTAACGAGTTGCTCGGCGAACTTGTAGTACCGGTGAAGATGCCGGTTACCCGCAGCTAGACGAAAAGACCCCGTGCACCTTTACTATACTTTTACTATGAGTTACGGCAATTGCTGCGCAGGATAGGTGGGAGGCTTTGAGACCAGACTTTCGGGTTTGGTGGAGCCAACGGTGAGATACCACCCTGCGATTGTTGTGATTCTAACCTGCTCCCCTGATCGGGGAGAGGGACATAGTAAGACGGGTAGTTTGACTGGGGCGGTCGCCTCCTAAATTGTAACGGAGGCGCGCGAAGCTACACTCAGGTCGTTTGGAAATCGACCGTCGAGTGCAAAGGCATAAGTGTGGTTAACTGCGAGACCTACAAGTCGAGCAGATGCGAAAGCAGGCCTTAGTGATCCGGTGGTTCTGTATGGAAGGGCCATCGCTCAACGGATAAAAGGTACGCCGGGGATAACAGGCTGATCGAAGCCAAGAGTTCATATCGACGCTTCGGTTTGGCACCTCGATGTCGGCTCATCACATCCTGGAGCTGTAGAAGGTTCCAAGGGTTAGGCTGTTCGCCTATTAAAGTGGTACGTGAGCTGGGTTCAGAACGTCGCGAGACAGTTCGGTCTCTATCTGCTGTGGGCGTAGGAGATTTGAAGAGGGCTGTCCTTAGTACGAGAGGACCGGGATGGACGAACCTCTTGTGTTCCAGTTGTCCTGCCAAGGGCACGGCTGGGTAGCGAAGTTCGGTTGTGATAACCGCTGAATGCATATAAGCGGGAAGCACGCTCTAAGATGAGATCTCCCAACCCAAAAGGGAAATGAAGGGCCCAGGAAGACCACCTGGTTGATAGGCTGGATGTTGAAGCGCAGCAATGCGTGTAGCTTACCAGTACTAATCGCCCGTTCGGCTTGTCCATAGAATTTACTCTGCGCAGTGAATCTACAGTTTCATAACTGTCCACTGTTCTAGACACATTCAATACAAGCTTTGTAGTTATATCCTTTTGGAAACTACGCAATACAAGTAACAAAGGTACATACAACCCAATCTATTCAGTTGTGGAAGATCGCGTGAGCGATATTCTCAAGTTTGCCGGTGAGTTTACTACGAGGGTCACACCCGTTCCCATCCCGAACACGGAAGTTAAGCCTCGTTGGGCCGATGGTACTGCACGCGTAAGTGTGTGGGAGATTAGGTGATCGCCGGCATTAAATCGAAAAAGGCCCGTCCTCTGGACGGGCCTTTTCACGTCTGCCAACAACCTTGCATCAAAACCACCCAAAACCGTAGCATGAACCAAGTCAACAAAACACAAGGGGGAAAATTTGAAGTCGACAAATGCTCCCGCCCGATCGGGCTTGATCTTTATGCCCCTGATACGACGGAAACAGGGCTAGCCTTCGTGTATTGCCTCGGCGAACAGCCCATAATCCGGCGGAAGGCTTTACCGAATGCGCTTCCGGAGTCGTAGCCCAGCGACTCTGCAATGGTGGAGAGCCCGTCAGACGATGTCTTGAGGCGATCCGCAGCCAAGAGCATACGCCAGCGGGTGAGGTACTCCATGGGTGTATCGCCGACTTTATCGCGGAATCGCAGCGCGAAGACCGAGCGCGACATCCCCACGCGTCCAGCTAAGGATTGCAGGGTCCACGGATATCCCGGATCACCATGAATCGCAGCGAGAGCAATGCTCATATGCTTGTCGGACAGCGCCGAGAGCCAACCGGGGCCTGTGCTAGCCGTGTCGCTCAGATGCAGGCGAAGGGCCTGAATGAGCATCGTGTAAGCAAGCTGCTGCGCAATGAGCGAGCCACCGGGCTTAGGGTCGCGCAGTTCTTCCCGTAGACGTTCCAGAGACCAGCGCATAGCAGCCTTGTCAGATTCGCGCCGGATGTGGACGACGGGAGGCAAAGATTGCAGAAGCATGCCGGCGTGACTTCCGGTCAGCGAAAAGTGGCCACCGGCGATATAGCGCGCTCCTTTGATCATTCCAAGGGCTTCGCTGCTTATTCCCAGCCGCGCCCGGGCGACCGTGTATGGAACCGCTTCCAGTGACAGGTCAGTTGCAAGCCGGAAGGGCAGTCCACGTGGGAGAAGGAAACAATCCCCGGCGTTGAGCTGTACTGGCTCGGCTACTCCTTCGACGACCAGCCAGCACTGACCGGCGAGCATGGCATAGCATTTGATCCCTTGATGTCTTGGGAAGTGGATCGCAGCGTCGCCCAGGACCGCAAAACCTCCGGCGACGTAGACCTGCGGCTTCATCAGGGCAAGCACCTCGGAGAGCGGGTCCATATACTGGCCCGATCCCTGACCGGCCTGGCTGGGCGGCAGGGTGACTAACTGCGCTTGAAATTCCGTTGCTGATGGGACGATCGGACTATTCATAAGGACTTTCAGTATAGATCGTCCACATTATAAGAACCATCTACTAGTGGACCGCTCATTAGGCGCGTACTTATGGAATGAAAAAGGAGATTCATCATGCGTATCTTTGTTACCGGTGCACCAGGATTCATCGGTTCGGCGCTCGTTCCGAAGTTGATTCAGGCAGGGCATGAGGTTCTTGGACTTACCCGGTCCGAGGCGGGTGCCGAAGCGCTTCGCACCGCCGGCGCCGCGGTGCAGTACGGCAATATCGAAGACCTCGACAGTCTCCGTGACGGAGCCGCCAAGTCGGATGGGGTGATTCATCTCGCGTTCAATCACGACTTCTCGCAATTTCAGAAGAACTGCGACGATGACCGTAGGGCGATTGCGGCCATCGGTGAGGTATTGCTCGGGTCGAACCGCCCCTTTGTGATGACCTCCGGGACGGCGATCGCGTCCTCCGTGGATGGTAATCCATCTACGGAAGACGGTCCAACTGCTTCGTGGAATCCGCGGGCTGCTTCAGAGGACTTGATGCGGGAACTGACGGCACTCGGGGTAAACACCACCGTGGTGAGGTTGCCGCAGGTGCACGACACCCGCAAGCAGGGGCTGGTGCCCTACGTGACGGCGGTGGCGCGCGAGAAAGGGGTGTCTGCCTACATCGGAGACGGTGCCAATCGTTGGCCGGCGGCGCATATCTCGGATGTAGCGCGGCTCTACCACCTCGCATTTGAGAAGGCTGAACCGGGTGCGATCTACCACGCAGTGGACGAGGAGGGAGTTTCCATGAAGGCCATAGCCGAAGCGATCGGTCGTGGGCTGAAGGTACCTGTAGTTAGCATCAAGCCGGAAGAGGCCGACGCCCACTTCGGCTGGCTCGGCCGTTTCGCCGGACATAATATGCCTGCTTCCAGCGCGCTCACGCAACTGAAGCTCAATTGGAAGCCAACCGGGCCAGGATTGATTGCCGACCTGGATGCTATGGACTACACGCTGGCCTAAGCAAGTCTGCAGCGCACTGGTGGATTCTCCGACCGGTGCGCTGCCTCCATAAAACGGGTTCTGGGCGGTAGAAACGCTAAATCGTTCCGCCGCCGGTTGCTCTTGGTTTCCTGTAGTTCAGCCCGGAATGTTCAGGGCTAGGGTGATTCACCTTGGAGACGCGACCGCTCTGGCGCATTCTCTGGTCAGCCTCCTCCCAGGAGGGGAGGGCAGTGCCTTCTTGCTCCCAGTGCGCGACGGAGGCTTCGTCGCACCAGTGCATCAGGTGAGGCATTGCGGTCTTGTGTGCCCCTGTGATCATGTATCGATGCATGCTTTCGCGCCCATCCCATGCTGTCATGGTCCAGAACACCCAGCTTCGGTCGGGCAGGAGCGATCCGGTGATAAATCCGGGGGCCTTCTTCACTTGCCGCAGAGATCGCATGGTGTGGATTGCAAACAGAGGCAAGTAGCGGATGGAGCGGATACGCAAGCGGGTGAGACTGACGAATGTCATAAGGGCGGACTTATCCGTATTTATGTTACCTCTCGACGTATGCCATTCTGCGCTCCTCTGTCGAATAAAGTGGTGCGCTCTTTGGAGCTCTTGCTGCAGAAGGTAAGGCAAACCATGCCTTGAGTGGTAGCCCCGCTTCGTATATTTGCTTTGCCATCTAAAAAGGCTCTTGTCCCAGCGATCGCTAAGGACAAGAGCCTCTCTAGATGGCGTTGACTGCGAAATGAATTCTCTAACCGGTGATTCCCTGATTGACGACGATCGTGACGACCACTCGGCGGTTCTGAGCCTGTGCGCTCCTGGAGTGCTCGGTTGCGACTTGGTTCGTCGTTCCCATCGCGGCTGGCGCGAGAATCCTCGTCATAGGAACAACACCTGTCTGCTGAATGATGGCCAGCACAGCATCGGCACGTTCTGCGCTCAGCTTTTGATTCATGGCGGCAGAGCCTGAGGTCGAAGCGTAGCCCTGTACCTCAATCATGTAACCCGGCGTATCCGCCGCAGATTTCACGAACTCGGTAAGCTGATCCCTATCCTTCTTGGTGACCGTAGCTTTCCCGTTGGCGAAGTTGACGGTAATGCTTCCCTTGGTAGCGTACTGATCCAAAGCCCCGATTCGCTGGTTTGCGTGGCCGACGCCCTGTGTATTTGCGGTCGTGATCTCATTCGTGGCTGCGAGTCCCTGCTTGGTGGCGTCGATATCCTGAGTGTTCTTTGCGAGATCCTGCTGGGTTTGATCGAGATCTTTGCGATCAGTACGAAGTTGATCCTGCGCCGCCGCAACCTGATCGTTGACGGGATTCAAGCCTGCCTCGATCTGTCTCGCAGTCTTCATCGAACTCCGCGAGAATGTGACCTTCGTAGCAACCAACTGGTGATCAGGGTTGTACGCACCCTCGACCTTCACGGATAGGCCAGGAACCAGGGCGGTGATGCCAAGGCTTTTTCTATCCAAGCCGAGAAAGCCTCCCTTTTCTGTTGCCTTTGTGCTGTCCGATAGAAGCACGGTGGTCTTGGGACTGTCTGCAGTCCTCACTGACATCGAAGAGCCACTCCTTCCGGTGACCAGGCCTTCAATCGTCGCTTCCTGAGCCAATGCCGTGAGACTAAGCGATGTAAACATCGCCAGGGATATTGCTAAACCGCGAGTTGCTTTGAGCTGACGCTGAATGTGCATGCATTGCTCCTCTTCTTGATTTGACCGGTCATCGCTTGCCGGAATCCGGCGCGTCGAGACCTGTCTGCCCGTGCCATGAAGCCCGCAACAGGGGGGCGACACAAGCTTTCGGTGTTGGATGCACGAATCGAGGAAAGGGGGGTCTGGAGCGATTGCCTATTGCTCTATGTCTAGCATTATCAATGCTTTGACGGATACTCTCTATCGAGTGCATATGTGCCAGAATCTACGCAACGTCTCTGGTGGCTCGATGGAACGCGTGGCGCCCTGGCGGCTATGAGCGGATGCAAAAGCATTTGAGCCCATGCGATTCAGGCATGGAGCCGTCTTTCGCTGGGATGCACTGCCCGTGAGGATCGACGTGCGGATGCCCCATCTTTTCGGCGATCCGGTCTTCAAAGCTCTCAGAGATAAAGTGCTCCAACCGTTCTGCTTCGTCGTGCAACTCATCGATCGGGTAGCCGAGCTCCCGATGGAGAAAGGTCTCGATGAGCCGATGGTGGCGGATGATCTCAAGAGCCCGCCTTCTTCCTCGAGGTGTGAGACGCGCTCCATCATGCCGTTCATAGAGCACAAAAGGAAGCTTTGCTGCTGCTAGCTTTTGGATCATGTTTGTCACGGAGGCCGGTGCGACCGAAAGTCGTTGGGCGACAGCGCCGCCGCTGACATTTTTCTTACCTTCACTCCCCAGATGAAAGAGTGCCTTCAGGTAATCGTCTACTGACTCTGTCGTCGTATCTCGCGAAGGGCTCTTTGACATCACTTATCCAGTATTGACCCATCCACGCTTTTAGTCTAGCCTAAAAATACTTTTAGGTGAGGCTAAATTTGAAACGTCCTTTTCTCCTGCTTTCATTCGTATGCAGTTGTGTTTGCCTTCAGGCGCTCTCGGCTCAGAGCAGTACTGCCGTGGAATTGTCTGGAGCAATAACCGACGCCAGCGGTGCCGCACTAACGCAGGCCACCGTAACTGTCCTCCATCAACAGACACAAGCGCGCCGTCAGGTGACGACGGACGAGGAAGGTCACTTCAGCTTTCTGCGACTTGCGACGGGGGAGTATCTCCTGACGGCGCAAGCCGAGGGGTTTGCCACTGCCTCAGAGGATGTGAACTACGACGGAACTCCGGCTCGGGTTATCCTCCGCCTCTCTCCAAAGGCCCTGGATAGTACCGTGAATGTCTCCGCAGACGTCGCATCACTCGATCCCGCAGCGTCAGCGCGTGTATCCGTGACGCTTGAGCAGATCGAGCGTATCCCAAGCCAAAGCGTCAGTTCTCCGCTAAGCTCTCTCATCACCAACACGACCCCCGGCGTGTCGGCGGATTCCAACGGCTCTTTCCATCCGCTGGGAGATCACGCCGAGGCATCGTTCGTCATCGACGGCCAACCCATTACGGATCAGCAGAGCCGGACCTTTTCCTCGCAGGTTTCTCTGAATGCTCTGCAGTCACTCGAGATCCGGGAAGGCGCGCCGCTGGCCGATGTTGGCGATAAGACCAGCATGGTCATCGTGGCGCAGACGCGATCTGGCCTGGCGCACACAAGGCCGATGGGCGAACTTGCTGCTAGTCGAGGCGGTTTCGCGACGAGTGAGGCAAGCGCCCACCTCGGTTACGGCAGCGAGCGCTTCGGAACCTTCACCGCAGTCGACGCGCTCAACAGCGGGCGCTTCCTCGATACGCCGGAACTCGCTGCTCTTCATGCCAACGGCAATGCAGAGAACTTCATCGAAAGGCTTGACGATCGGCTTAGCGCGCAAACGTCACTGCAACTGAATGTTGGTCTCAGCCATGCATGGTTTCAGACCCCGAACACGTACGACCAACAGGCGCTTGGTCAGAATCAGCGACAAACGATTCAAAGCTTCAACGTGGCCCCGTCGCTTCTTCACACCTTCGACGCAGCGTCGTTTCTGCAGGTGAATCTTTGGGTGCGGCAGGATAAGGTGCGTTATTTGCCTTCGGCAGATAGGTTCGTGGACACGCCGGCGTACCTCGCACAGTCGCGCCGTTTAACGAATGCGGGTGCTCGTTCCACGTATAGCCATGCGCGTGGCAGACACATCTTCTCCATGGGGGTGGAATGGAAGCACACCTTCCTTGCAGAACGCTTTGCCACCGGGCTTACGGCACCGGCATACAACAGTCCCTGCCTGGGGGCAGACGGGTCGCCATCGTCGAGCCCCTCGCTCATGGATACCGCGCAATGTGTTGGATTGGGCCTCACCAAGAATCCGGCGTTCCTCCCGCAGCTCCTTGCTATCGATTTGACACGCGGCGGAACGATCTTCGCCTTCCATGGCTACACCGATATCAAGCAGGAAGCACTCTTCGGGCAGGACAGTCTCACTCTCGGAGACTTCACGGCAAATATCGGCATGCGCTTCGACGCGTACAACGGCATCACGCGGTCCACGGGTATCCAGCCGCGCGTTGGCCTGGCGTATAAATCATCCTCTCTGCATACCGTATTGCGTGGTGCCTACTCGCGGATCTTCATCACTCCGTACAACGAGAACCTTATCGTCGCCAGCTCGGCAGGACCAGGGGCAACCGCGACGGTACTCGGTGCCGCGGACTCAGCACCACTTGCGACAGGCCATCGCAACCAATTTAATGTAGGTACGGAATCGCAGCTCTTCAAGAATGTGATGCTGAGCAGCGAGTATTTCTGGAAATTTACCTACGGCGCTTACGACTTCGATGTTCTGCTCAACAGTCCGCTAACCTTCCCGACGCAATTCAGAAAGTCCAAGATTGACGGCGGTTTGCTTCGCCTGAATGTTTCGGACACACATGGTTTCGCGGGATACATGACAGCGAGTCACGTCCGTTCACGACTGTTTGGGCCGGAGACGGGTGGCGTTAGTTTCAGTGCTCCGTATAGCAACGTCGTGCGGCCCGATCATGACGAAGGCCTGGCAACCAATACCTACCTCCGCTACCAGTTCGGTCGGAAGGGCCCATGGGCAGGCTTCTCCTGGAGATACGATGGTGGCCTCGTCTCGGTGGCCACACCGGACTTTGCCACGGTGCTCCGTATGACGGGAGACGAACAGGCGCAGTTGGGATTGCATTGCGGTGCAGTCTTCGCAACCGTAGCAGTACCCGTGCGCGCATGTCCTCTCGAGAATCTTGGAACCAGGCGTGTGCGCATCCCCGCGGCAGGCACCGAAGATGATGATAAGAATCCGTCGCGTATCGTTCCCAGAAATGTCTTCGATCTTTCAGTGGGGAAAGATGATATCTACCGCCACGAGCATCAGCAGGTTGGCCTCCATCTGGACATCGTCAACCTCACTAACAATGGCGGTCTCTACAACTTCCTCTCGACGTTTTCTGGCACTCACTTCCTGACCCCGAGGTCGATGACAGTGAGTCTGCGCTACGGGTTTTAGCTTACAGCTAGGGATAGACGGCCCAGGTGAAAACCGTCAACGAGAAAGGAGGTACAGAATAAGGAGTGGCTTTCTGAAAGTTGGGAATCGAACCATGGGAGAGGTTCACGTTGGCCCCCGTCTCGTTGTTATCGGTCAGATTCGCGGAAGTCAGTACCGAAACGCCTACCGTGCCCTTGGGTGCGTTCGGTCCCGAGAACGTGATCGGGAGCGATGAGGTTCGGCTGAGATTGATCACGACCGCACTATGCTGAAAAATGCCATCGCTGAACGCGAACGCCTGCAGGAAGTGGGCTCCATTCAACTGAATCGAATCGTTCGTACTCGCTGCCTGATTCCAAGTGGGGTTCGCGCCTGTGATGGTTGTTGCCAACATATTGCGCATGATCGCGGTATTGGTCAGTTGCTCCGCGAGAAAGACCGGCCGGCGCAGATTGATCTGCCCGCCCATATCGACAACCGTCCCGAAGAGCGGAGAGCTCTCCGAACCGCCATTGGTATTGTTGAATTGGATCGCCGCCCCCGGAAGAGCCCACACATTCTGCGTCTTGATACCGAGATCCCGCATCTGCAGAAGCATGTGGTCGGCCATGGCAATCGCTCCGCCCACGGAAGGAACGACAGCATTGACCATGCTTTGGGTCGCCGTACCACTCGATGTGCCGAGGTTCTCCTCGTAAGTGACGAGAGTTTTTCCGGCGGCCGTTACTGTCTGTGATTGCTGCGCCATCCAGCCGGTCGATACGCTATCCCACATCTCCGGTTGCGCGAACATGGGCCCGAAGATGGCTTCATGGGACGAAGTGTCGTTGAGCGTGGAAAACAGATAGGGAGCTACCGCTATGGAGTCGTAGCCCGAACTGCTTGCCATCTCCTGGCCCGTGTACCAAGAATTCAGAACGAAGCTGCCCATAATCAGGTCGAAGCTCTTCTGGTTGTAAGAGGGCGAGCGCCGCGCTGCGCCGAAGATCGTGGCAACCCGGTTGCCGTAAGCGATCGGATCGTTGATGGCGTTGCCAGGGAACGTAGGATAGTTCCACTGTTCGTTGCCCAGTTCAAGATGGATCGTTGGGAAGACAAGGGTCCAGGGCAGAATCTGTCCGAGTGCCGCGCGCTTCGCTCCGTAAGGCGTCAGGACGGATCCGCCGAGATACTCGATAAGGTGCTGCATCTCCAAAGGAGAGATCGCGGGAGGCAGGTTGTACCAGGGCTCCGCACCAACCGTCTGGCAGAGCTGCAGGAACTCATGCAACCCAATGGCAATATCGTCCTGCTCGGTCTGCTGCGTGCTCGAGCCCGCACGCTGACGGCCGAAAGCAGGCGTCAGCATATTGTCGATGGAACTCCCGAAGCTTGGCAGACCATCCATGTAGCGAAGCGAACCGGGATGCAATGCAGTCAACGCGCTGACGACATCGTCGCGAAAAACCGTCGGGTTGTTGGGGCTCGCTGCGGCGGGCCGAAGGCTGACGTCATCGAGCAGTACATCTCCTCCGTTCGTCTGAAAGTGGAGATCGACTGTTCCAGGCTTGACCGAGGCGTTCTCCGTCGCTCGAAAAGGGAGGGTGTAATCCTGCCAGGCGGAGCTCAGGGTGATCGTCTGATTGAAGTAGTTGCCATTGGGGATCAGCCGTCCCAAGGAGACATTCAACTGATTGTTGCCGCCCACGCCTTTGGCCCGGAACGTGATCACGTAAGGGCCGTTGAGCAGAACGAAGTTATGCGTATTGCTGCTGTCGAAGTACGAATCCACCCCAGCGGATTGCCCGGATCCGGATGCCGTCATGCGCAAAGCCTGCTTGCCGAGGGTGTTTGGCGAAAGATCCGTAAACTCCGTGCTGAGTGTCCCTCCGCCGTAGGTGCTTGGCCACCATCCGGCCTGCGCGTTTCCGGGAACCTTCATCTTGACGACGACAAAGTCCCCCACTGCCGGAGAAGTCGTCATCGACGAGAGTTGCAGCGTCGTGCCAACGCCTTTGCTTGGATTGGCCGCGCCGCTCGCAACAACCACTCCGGTCTCGCCCGAAGCGGCCCCATGGATAAACTCAAACGTTGCCCCGGCAAGAAAATTTGCTGGCCACTGTGCCCATACGTTTCCGTCCGTGCACGTTGTGGCGGTCACTGCGGCACAGTGCAAAATCGACTGCCATATCTCCCCTTCAAAACCGGGATTGCGGAATGTCAGGTTACGCATCATCTGGCCGGAGTCGTAGAAGTTCTGGCTGTCGATATTCATGCCGAGCCGTTTCATGCCGGTATGCAGCACGCTGCTGCCAATCTCAATGTTCGTCGCGTTCGGATCGGGGGGAGTGGTTGCCACTGACGTCATTGGACTTGGACCCGGCTCTACACTCGTCGACGTCCCCACCTTGTCCGGCTGCACTACGGTCTTGGCCAAAACGTGTAGCGGATGGCCGCAGACTGAAAACAATGCCGCTGCCGCCGTAATTATCCGAAAGCAAGATTTTGCCAAATTTAAGTTTCGCTGCTTCGATGGGTTTTGCATGGCACTCCGCTTCGAATCGAGATGCGCGAATCAACAGCGCCTGGGGAGCGTACAGCAACAAAACAGCAAAAGGTGTCGGTTCATCTTGAAGATGGTAGACATATTATCCTCTAGAAATGCGAATTCGATAGAGTACGAAGGTACTGGAATACAAAAACCTTCGTCGCACCCTCTTTCCAAAGACGACCGGGAAAGAGCGTTTGCTTCTAGAATGATCGAAAACGGCCCAGGCACGGAGATTGCGATGAACAGAAGAGATTTTTTAGCGTCGACTGCGACCATTCCATGCGCGTTCTTGCAAACGGCGCAGCACGTGACGCACGTAGATACAGTCCGGGACGGTGCCCCCTTGAAGAGTTCCGTTGTCAAGGGACAGGACCTCCCCGCTGTTGGTGATAGCCCTGGTGCAAGGGCCAAAGTGCATTTCAATGGTCCTACCAGCCAGCTTGCCGCAGTGGCATCCGGCGTCGTGACGCTCGAGCCCGGCTCCAGGCCCCATCCGCCACATCGCCACCCCGAGGAAGAGCTTGTCATCGTCACCGAAGGCACTGGTGAGATCGAGATCGACGGGGTCCCAACGCAGGTCAAGGCTGGAGACATGATGTACGCGGAAGCGAATGTGCTCCACGGCATAACGAACACAGGCAGCACCATGATGACGTTCTACTTCACCAAAATGCTCGGGAAGAATGCCGGCTAGATCGTTTGCGCGTGCGGGCTGAGTCTTTCTCGGGAAGACATCGCACACCCGCCGGGCAATATCCCGGCCCACCGTCTCGATGCGGCGGCGTATCTTTCAACCCTGGATCATGGCTAGGATTTGATACCGTTGCGTTATGCAGACCACGTCGCGTTCTACGATCTTTACCTTCCGTTTCGGGATGAGCGCAGTTCTTGCGTGCTCCCTGTTCATGCCATTCAGCTCATCCGCGCAAACCCCGGAGGCCAGAGTGCAGGCGCTCAGTGAGCGCTTTTGGACGTGGCGTGCGACCGAGCAGCCGTTTTCGAATGACGATATTCCACGTCTGGATCGGCCTGCGGGATTTGTATCGCATTGGTCGGCCCAGGATGTAGCCGGCTACCAACATCGCATTGCGGACTTCGACAAAGAGTGGCGCGCGTTGGATGTGAGCAGCGCTCCGGTCCCGGTGCAGGTGGACTACCGCTTGATCGGTTCGGCCATTGCGCGTGTCTACTGGGAACTGCAGGTGATCCCGGACTGGAAACGCAATCCATTCTTCTACGTAGACCAGGGCCTCACCGCCATGCAGCTTCTGATGCTGGTGCATGAACCCTTTACGCCGGAACGCCAGCGTGAGGTGGTGCTGCGTCTGCAAAGTGTGCCTCGGCTTCTCGAGGAGGGCCGCATGAATCTGACGGATATGCGTCAACCCTATGCCGTGATTGCCATGGGTGAGCTTGGAAAAATAGAAGAACGGATGCAACGATTCCGCGAGGCGGTGCACTCTGATGCGAACTTCAGCCCCGCCGAACTCGCGCAGTTCGATCGGGCGGAGGATGGAGCGGTAAAGGCGTTGGTGAGCTACCGCGAGTGGCTGCGGCCGCAGGTCGACGGCTTGAAGAAGGAGACTGCCGTCGGGCGCGAGGGCTATCTCTATTTCTTGCGCAACGTAGCCTTGTTGCCATACACGCCGGAGAGGATTCTTGCGGATGGAGAGATCGAGTTTCAGCGTGCAGTCAGCTTTGAGGCTTTGCAGCAGGCTGCGAACAAAGGGCTACCCGAGACGCCGGTGTATCCCACGCTGCAGGCGCAGATCGCGGATGAGGTGAAGCAGGAGGCTTCGATGCGGACATACCTGACGAGTCACGGCGTTCTCACCGGCGACCCCGGAGGTGTGCATCACTACAAGTACGTCCCGGTTCCGCCCTATGTTGCGCCCCTTGGATTTCTTGCGGTGGAAGACGATCTGACGAGTCCGGATCGGCTGGACGAGGATGGCAGCAGCTATAAGGGCAAGCCTGCGCTGGGCAGCTTCTGGGCGAACATTACGTCACGCGACGTTCGGCCACTGACGAATCATGAGGGCATGCCGGGCCACTACTTCCAGATGGCGTGGACCATGCGTCATCCCGACCCGGTACGGCGGCACTACTATGATTCCGAGACGCAGGAGGGAATTGGCTTCTACGCCGAAGAGATGATGATGATCGCCGGACTCTATGACTCTCAACCAAAGACGAAAGAGGCAATCTACGCGCTCAACCGTCTGCGGACCCTGCGAGTGACGGTTGACGTGAAACTGGCGCTGGGGGAGTTTACGTTGCAACAGGCGCAGGCGTATCTCCAGAACACCGTGCCCATGGATGAGGAGACGGCTCGTAGCGAAGCGTTCATGTTTGCCTCGACGCCGGGGCAGGCCATCACCTACCAGATCGGCAAGATGGACATTCTCAAGGGGCTCACGATGGCGAAACTCCAACAGGGAAGTGCGTTCTCCTTGCAAAAGTACCAGGACTACGTTTGGCTGAATGGCAGTGTTCCGTTCAGCCTGCAACGGTGGGAGTTGCTGGGAGACAAGTCGGACGTCCCGGGGATTCCAGCGTCATTCGACTGGATCGACAAGTAGCGCCATCGACCACAACCGTGTTGGATCGGTCACATACGCGTTTGGGCAGGCGTTGCAATGCGCCTTCCGGGGGAAGATACACGGAAACGATCACTGCGACGCCGGCGTTCCATCGCGTTTTCAACGGGCGGTGAGACCACCGGCAGTCAGCGGCCCTGCATCCAAACGCGAAAGAGGTCGTCGATGAAAACTTCTACGTCATTTTTGCTTCTGGCACCGTTGGCTTTCACGCTTGCTGCATCAGGACAAAATCCTGCCCAAACACAGACCACACCCCCTGCGGCGAGGGACTCCGCAGCAGCACCGTCTCAGACGCTACCATCGAACTTGCCCGCTCCATCCGAAGGTCGAAGCGCGGGTGGTGATATCGGAAGCGGCAGCGGAGATATCGGCAAAGGTGCCGGCAAGGGGGCGGGCAAGGCCGCGGAGGGAGTCGGTAAAGGGGCCGGGGATCTGGTTACGCTGCATCCGCTGGGAGCGGCCGAAAACGTCGGCAAGGGCGTTGGAGAAGCAGGGAAGGATGTAGGCGTAGGCACGGTCAAGGGAACCGGCAAGATTGCCAAGGGTACCGGGAGATTGATCGCGAAGCCATTCCACCATTCCAAGAAGCAAGCGAGCAAAGACGCACCTGCGCCCCAGGAAGAGTCGCCACACGCATAGAAGAACCCGCGCTGCATCTTCTCGTGGAGTATGCCTCTCCCGAGAGGACTCGTTTCCCGCCCGATCCAAATGCAGTCTGCATCCCTGCTCTCTTCTTGCAAGGGCAGGTCAATGCTGCATGTCGCTGTGAGGAAGCCTTGCCCAGCATCGCAGCAAGCTTATTCATCTTTACTCTCCAAAAAATCCAGGCAGCCGCTGACGCTTCCGTGTGCATCGTAACCCGTTGTGCTGGAATGCCTTCCACTCAAGAGAAGTGGCCTATTCAGCAGAATTCTTACTCCGTGGAAAATCGATGGCACCCAGGCAAGCTAAAAGGAAAGTAGACGGCATCCAAGAACACCATGCGTCCTCGAACGACGTGTGCCTCCGCGATCGGGTAGCCCCGAAGTTCGCGAGTAAGGACGGGGCTCTATCTGAGCTGCATGCACTCGGGGTCAAATTGTGGAGTTTGGCAACGACTCAGAAGCGGCTGCAGGCCTAGGCGATGGCGCAACCCTCTATCCCGCAGGGCTCGATGCCGCTCGATGAGACGAAGCGCAGCAGCGTGCGTGCGTTGCAGTGGACGAACTTCTTTCTGGCTGACGTGCAGGCGGGCCTCGGTCCGTTTGTCGCCGCGTATCTTGCAAGTCTTGGTTGGCACGCGGGCGCGGTCGGTCGTGCGCTTACCTTTGGTGGCATCGTCACTGTTCTGCTCCAAACACCCGCAGGCTGGATGGTGGACCGCGTCGCGTGGAAACGAACGATTCTGGTCGCGGGAAGCATCGTTCTTGCTTTAGGAGCCATTCTCTTGGCCACTTCGGCAAGTGCGCCCGTGGTCTACACCGCACAGGGACTGATTGGCCTCGCCGGGCCCTTCCTGGGGCCAACCATCGCTGCGATCACCATGGGATTGGTAGGCAGCCGTCTCTTCGACTGTCAGTTTGGACGCAATCAGGGCTTCAATGCCGCCGGCAATCTCTTTGCTGCAGCGGTCATCGCGGGAACAAGCAGGTATCTCGGCAACCGTGCGATCTTTTATGCGGTGGCCGTGCTCGTTCTTCCGACGATCGGGGCAACGCTCGCGATCAAGCGAGACGATATCGATCTCGAGCTTGCCCGCGGCGGTTCTGAGAAGGAGGAGGACGGAGGTGAAGTGAGTTCGCCTCTCGCGAAGCTTGCGAAGGACCGCGTGCTACTTACCTTTCTCGCCTGTGCTTTTCTGTTTCACTTCGCCAACGCCGCCATGTTGCCCCAGCTTGGTGAGCTGCTCGCGCATGGTTCTATGCAAGCCGCTGCCCCATTCATGGGAGCGTGCGTTGCCATCACGCAAATCGTAATGCTCTGCACCGCTGCCTATGTTGGCCGTTTCGCCAATCATCATGGCCGCAAGGGACTGCTCCTGTTTGGCTTTGCCGTCCTGCCGATTCGGGCTGTGCTTTACACAGTGTTCCATGCCGTCCCCGCTTTGCTCGCCGTGCAAATCCTCGATGGCGTAGCGAATTCCATCTTCGGCGTTGTCTCCATTCTGGTGATTGCGGATCGCACCCGTGGCACCGGACGGTTCAATCTTGCGCAGGGTGCTCTCGCAACCGCTGTCGGCCTGGGAGCCGCGATGAGTAACAGCTTCGGCGGCATGCTCATGGAGAAGGCGGGCTATCGAACATCTTTTCTCGCGCTGGGTGCTCTGGCGTGCTTAGCTTTCCTGCTTCTTCTCTTCGCCATTCCTGAGACCGTACATGGCAACACCGAACCCAACCAATTTGCCAAAGGATAACGTCATGTCCCAATCAACCTTTGAATCATTGCCGCTTTCCCCCACCCAGACCGTGAGCTGGATTCACATCGGAGACACACACTTAACGCGCCCGGGAGAACAAAACGAGATCGACCTCGGCCGCATTGTGGACGAGATTAATGACCGGTACGCCAAAGAGGGGGTGGACTTCGTCTTCGTTCCCGGTGACATCGCCGACGATGGAAGCGTGGTCGCTTACGAGGCCTTTCGTGCTCATCTGGACCGGCTTCAGTTGCCGTGGTGTGGCATCGTTGGCGACCACGACGTACATGAAAAGAGCTTCGCCAATTTTCGGAAATACGTTGCTCCCGAGTTATACAGCGGCTTTACTATCGGCTCGTACCGGTTTGTTCGGCTCAACGCCTTCTCCGAGCCCCGGCCCGATGCCTTCATTCTCGATGAGGAGCAGCTTCGCTGGCTCGAGCAGGAGTTGCAACACTGTGTGACCTCCGGGCAGAAAGCCGTGATTCTTCTCCACTGCTATCCCAGCGAACTCAAGCAGGGGAAAAAGGAGCTACAGCGTCTGCTGCAGCTCTATCCTGTAGTGCTGGTCGACATGGGACACACGCACTACAACGAACTGAGTAACGATGGAAGGGTTCTATACGGCGCGACCCGCTCCACAGGGCAGATCGAGGAGGGGCCCGTCGGATACTCCGTGATCACGCTCGACGGCGATGCTGTGAGTTGGCACTTTGTGCCGCTCGGATCACCATCCATGCTCGCCATCACGCAGCCTGAAGACGAGCGACTCTTGACGGTACGCAGCGCAAGCGTTGTCTTGCCTGGACCACTCCCTGTTCATGCCAGGATTTGGTCGTCGCGTCCTGTGCATGCGGTGACAGCTCGTATCGGCGACCTGCGAACGTCGCTCATCTCCGAAGATGGCGTCTTCTGGACCGGTGCTCTGGATACCGGAACTCTCCACAATGGGACCTATGAACTCCACGTTTCAGCCGACGACAAACTCAACAGCTCCATCCGGGTAGTACTCGGGCCGTGGCCGGACCGCAGATTTGCAGAAATCGACCACGAGAATGCGATCGGAGAATGGCGCGAACGCGGGCTGCTGGGGACGCAGCTTGGCCCCAACAAAAACGGGAAAAAATGGTGAGTATGACTCAGCCCATCGTGACACTGCTCATTCTCGTTATCACTGCCCTGAGCATCCTGCTCATGTTGCTTCGGCCCAGAAATCTGCCCGAAGTGTATTGGGTGGGCGCAGGGGCGACCCTTCTGGTCGTCTTGCGTCTGATTCCTCTGCGCCTTGCCGGTAAGGCGATCGCGGAGGGCAGCGATGTTTACCTTTTCCTCATCGGCATGATGCTCCTTTCTGCGCTCGCTCGGGACAACGGCGTGTTTGACTGGGTCGCTTCCAGATCCATTCAAGCCGCAAAGGGATCATGTGTAAAGCTCTTCGCTCTGATCTACTGTGTGGGAACGCTCGTAACCATCTGCATGTCGAACGACGCGACAGCCGTGGTCCTCACGCCAGCCGTTCTCACCGCCGTACGAAAGTCAAAGGCGCAACCGCTCCCGTTCCTGTTTGCGTGTGCGATGATTGCGAACGCCGCGTCCTTCGTCCTGCCCATCTCCAACCCTGCGAACCTGGTCGTCTTTCATGCCGGAATGCCTCCTCTTGGTCGCTGGTTGGCATCTTTCCTGCTGCCTTCGATTTGCTCCATCGCCACTACGTTCTTCGTGCTCCGCTGGTACTTTCGCAAGGAGTTGTGTGTCGCCCTTCCCGAAACGAGTGAAACCGTCGAGCTGGGAGGAAGCGGCAAGATGGTGCTCTACGGCCTTGGGCTCGTTGTCATCGTTCTGCTGATCATGTCTTCGCTCAACAAGGACCTTGGTTTGCCGACCTGTATCGCGGCTCTATGCGTCACCGTTGCCGTGTGCTTGAGGAATCGATGCAGTCCACTGCCCCTCGCCCGAGAGGTCAGTTGGGCAACTCTCGGACTTGTGGCCGCTCTGTTCGTAATCGTGGATGCCGTTCAGAGTATCGGTGCCCTGCGCCTGACTGAGGCCGCCTTGCACCGTGCGGAGGCTCTCGGGCCCTACCTGGGATCGCTCGTCACCGCCTTCACCGTCGCTGTCGGGAACAATCTACTGAACAATCTCCCCTTAGGCCTCATCGCCGGGGGGACACTCAATGCAACGCAATCCCATGGCCTGATTGCCAACGCGATACTGATCGGCGTCGATCTCGGTCCAAACCTCTCCGTCACCGGTTCTCTTGCAACCATCCTCTGGCTGCTGGCGCTGCGGAAAGAAAATCTGGATGTCAGTGCAATGGACTTTCTCAAGGTTGGAGTCATCGCCATGCCCGCGGCTCTATGCGCCAGCATGGCCGCAGCCTTCGTGATGCACGCTCTCTTTTCGACCCTCTAATCCCTCAGGAGAAACGCATGAACGCCGCATGGATCATCCCCTTCATCATTCTCGGCGGCGCGCTGCAGACCTGCGGCGCAGCCATGAACGGCCAACTCAACAAGTCACTCGTGAATCCCTTCCTGGCCTCCTCCGTCTCCTTTCTCGTCATCACATTTTTCTTTCTTGCTCTCTTCTTCGCCATGCCGCATCCCCTGCCCACGACGCAAGACATAAGGGAGATGCCTTGGTGGGCCGTATTCGGAGGCTTGGTGGGGGCAGTACAGGTCTTTGCGGGACTCACGCTGATTCATCGGGTTGGCAGCGGAACCTTTATTGCAATCACCGTCTCATCGGCCTTGATCGCCTCGCTGGTCATCGATCACTTCGGCTGGTTCCGCATGAATGTTCACGCCATAAACCCCACACGGCTCGCAGGGGCCCTCCTTCTTGTGGGAGGCGTCGTCCTGATTACCAGGAAATAGTTCCCACGGATGCAGCCGTAGCATCGCCTCAAACGCTCTTCAGCCTCGCACTCCACGCCATCCTCGTTAGAGCGTGCAGCAGCGAGTTGCTTAGCCCAGGTGTGTCGGCATGTAAGGGCAAGAGAGACCCCACGTCAACCCCATCGCATTACTTTGGTCCAGCCAGCAGGACTGGCTCCGCCGAGAACTGGCCATCCAAATAAATAAGGGCGGTTAGATTTTTTGGTTTCCAAGACCGCAGGGCCAATGATAGTCTTCACGAGATCAAAATCTATATAACCCTTGGGTATTCCTCCAAGGACTGATCGGGCCCAGCTGTCGTTGTGATCAAGTGTGGAACGATGGGGTCCCCGACGTGCAGAGTCAATCTGCGCGGAGGGATTTCTATACCCTTTGCACACTCCGGATCGTAGACGAAGGCGACCCGTGGAGCGAATATGGCGAAGAAGTGGGCGATGAAAGTTTGTCGAGCGGTACTCCTGACCATGATGTCGGTCAGTGCGGCACACGCAACCGAATTAACCCTGACGGGCGATGCCCACGTTAACTCCGCACGGCCAAACACGAACTACGGAGGCGTATCGAATCTTTCGGTTGGCAGTGGTACGACCGCCCTCCTGCAGTTTGATCTCGGCAGTCTGCCGGCAGGGACGATCTCTTCTCAGATCGCTCGCGCCACGCTCCGTCTCTACATCAATCGCATCTACAGCCCCGGCACAGCCACGGTATCTCCGGTCGGCGGTGCTTGGTCGGAGTACACGCTGACCTACGCGAATCTCCCGACGCTCGGCGCATCGGTCGCCACCTTTCCCATCTCGAACACCGCACAGGGACAGTACGTCACCATCGATGTCACATCCCTGGTGCAGAGCTGGGTCTCGTCTCCGTCATCGAACTTCGGCGTAGCTCTTTCGGCGGCAACCGCGAATGCTCTCTTCGATTCCAAGGAGAACGATGAGACCGCGCACGTCCCTGTGCTGGACGTCACGATCACCTCGCAAGGACCTACCGGAGCCACGGGCGCGCAGGGCATCCAGGGAATTCAGGGCTTGCTCGGAGCGACGGGCTCTCAGGGGCCGATCGGCCTCACCGGAGCCACGGGGGCTCAGGGCATCCAGGGGATTCAGGGAGCCACCGGCGCTACGGGTGTTGCGGGAAGCACGGGGGCCACCGGCCTGACCGGTGCCACTGGTTCTACCGGGGTAACAGGAGCGACGGGCAGCACAGGAGCGACCGGTCTCACGGGTGCCACGGGAGCGACCGGCGTAACCGGTAGCACAGGTCCGACGGGCAGCACAGGTTCTACTGGTGCAACGGGTGTCACTGGTTCGACGGGTAACACCGGCGCTACAGGTGCAACAGGCGCGACTGGCTCCACCGGTGCCACTGGTGTGACGGGCAGCACTGGAGCCACCGGCGTTACGGGTTCGACTGGGGCGACCGGAGCCACCGGCAGCACTGGTGTGACGGGTGCCACGGGCGCGACCGGAGCTACGGGCGTTACCGGCTCTACCGGCGCGACTGGTGTTACGGGCGGCACTGGAGCCACCGGCGTTACTGGTTCGACCGGAGCTACTGGCGCTACGGGCGTGACTGGTTCCATGGGCGCAACCGGCTCTACGGGCGTCACTGGCTCTACGGGCGCAACCGGTGCGACTGGGGCTACGGGGGGCACTGGCTCGACTGGAGCGACTGGCGTTACGGGTAGTACTGGAGCGACAGGCCCGCTCGTTGGCGGAGTCTACAGCGCCTCGATCGCCTATCCCGCGGGCTCGGTCGTCAGCTACGGCGGCAGCACCTATCTTGCCATCGCCTCCAGCACCGGCGTCACCCCCGGCACCAACTCCTCCGACTGGATCGCCACCACCGGCTCCGGCGGCGGCGGCTCTTCCTCCACCGCGAGCGCATTCGTCGCTACGCAGACCGGTGCATATTCGGTCTCGGCGGGTGGGAACTACCTGTCCTCGTCCAGCCCAACCACGTCGGTTCTAGGTTCGGGCCTCAGCTATGCATCAGGCGTGATCACCGTCAACACCGCCGGTATCTACCAGATTGACTTCGCCACGACGACGCCCGGCAATTCCGGCGGGGCGATTCCAGTCGTTCGGAAGACAAGCGGCGGGGTCACGACAGACGTGGCTCTCGTCAATGCGGGCAACATCAACGAGCAGGTGCTGATGCTCGCAGCAGGCGACACAATCACCATCGTTGAGTCGGGCAGCGGTACTGCCACCTCGGGAGGTCCGTTCCCCGGTTACTACACCCTGCAGCTCAGTATGAACAGTATCGGCGGTGCCACGGGTGCCACCGGCGCGACGGGAGCGGCGGGCGCTACCGGGGCGACCGGAGCTACCGGGGCCGGACTCACTGGTGCAGCCGGTGCCACGGGAGCCACCGGCTCTACGGGAGCCACCGGCATCACCTACCTTGGTGCCTGGGTCTCCGGAACGTCCTATACGCCCTCTCAGACCGTCACCTACAGCGGTTCCACGTACTACAACATCGTCGCCACCAGCGGCACCACCGCTCCCTCGGCAGACGGCACCCACTGGACGCTGATCGCCGCCGCGGGAACCAACGGCGCGGTCGGCGCAACAGGTGCAACCGGAGCGACGGGCACCAATGGCACTAACGGCTCTGCGGGCCCGGTCGGTGCTACGGGAGCCACTGGCCCGTTCGTCGGCGGCGTCTACAGCTCCTCGGTCGCTTACCCTGCGGGCTCGGTCGTCAGCTACAGCGGAAGCACATACCTCGCGATCGCCAACACGACCGCCGGGACTCTTCCCACCAACGCCAGCTTCTGGATCGCCACCACCGGCTCCGGCGGCGGCGGCTCCGGAGCCAGCACGTCGAGCTACATCACCCTGTGGACCAATACCATTACCTCGTCGGCCAGCGCCATCCCCGTAAACGGCTCATACTTTGCCTCCAACAATGGAGTGACCGTCACCGAGAACTCCAACTCCGGCTTTACCTGGAACGCATCCACGGGCATGATCACGGTCGCCACACCGGGCAGCTATCTCTTTGATTACTATGTTGCTTCCAACAACGCGAGTAATGGTTCCCCTTCTCCCTCGCTGTACCTGAATGGAACAGCCGTTCCCTCCAGCCAATTGAGCTACTACGGGATATCCGGTGTTTTCACCACGACGACCGCGAATGAGGCGCTGGTACTCAGAAATTCCACAGGCTCTGCCGACGGACTTTGCAATTCATGCTCGTACCCCCTCTCCACCGCGTACCTGCGCGTCGCCTCGATCGGCGGTGCGCAGGGAGCCACCGGAGCGACCGGAACGGTCAATTATCAGGGCGTCTATGACAGTGCAAGCACCTACACCGCTGGCATGATCGTCTCAGACTCCAACCACTACAACAGCTACGTCGCCCTCCAGACCTCGACCGGCCAGCCGCTGCCCAGCACCATCGGCGGAGTGACGGCCTACTGGGCCACCCTCGCCGCCCAGGGTGCGCAGGGCCTCGCCGGAGCAAATGGTGCCAGCGGTATCAGTTCCGTTTCAGTGACCAACGACAACTCAACCGGAAGCGCAAGCATCAGCGGAACCGCGCTCACCGTCAACTTCCCATCCGGAGGAAGCAATTCAGGTACCGGGTCCAACCCAACCGGATATCCCTTAACCTTCAGCTACCATAGTCTGGGCTCCAATGTTCCTTATATGAGCCCGGTCGGCTCTTCGGGAGCCGGGACGCCTGCGGGCACCCTCGGGGCCTATGTGATGCCCGCCACCTGCACCCCGAGCGCGAAGATCACGGCCTTCAACTCCGCCATCTCAGCCAGCCATCCTCTCACGGCTCAGTTCTATGCCGTCAACACGACGGCCGCGACGAGTGGGACCCCAACTGGCACCGATTGGACTGTCAACGGCAGTGCACTCACCAGTTGCACGATCAGCACGACCCCCGCCGCCAATGCTCCGGCCTCGTGCAGTATGACGGCACCATCCAGCGTCGCCGGTGGCACGGCGGTCACCATCAAGCTAAGCGGGGATTCCACCGCGCTGCCATCGATCAGCTATTTGTACTATCTGGCCTTCTCCTGCCAGTAGCTCCCACCCTGGAGAGCCGGGTCTCGGACGATCGAGACCTGGCATCCCCAACCGTCACCAACCTTAACCAGCAAGGAGCAAGAGCATGCCTTACCTTGGAGAGATTACGATGTTTGCCGGCCCCTTCACCCCGGAGGGCTGGAAGATCTGCGCTGGGCAGGAGATGAGCGTCCAGCACAACCAGGCGCTCTACAGCATCATCGGGAATCAATATGGCGGAGATAACAGGGTCTTCTACCTGCCGGACCTGCGCGACCGCTTTCCAGTGCAACCTGCTACGAAGTACCAGGTGGGCAAGCAGGGAGGAGCGACTCAGTACAAGATTGCCCCGGAGAACCTGCCCACCCAAGTTCATACCGTGAACGACCCAGGCCACAAGCATGTGGTCGACCTGAGCTCAGCCCCCCATACCTCCGCCTTTGCCGTTCCCACAGTCCCCGGAGAGGCTAGCCGAGCAACCACTACCGCGGGAACCACGGGCACCGGCAAGAGCGGCATGACCGTCACCCAGGTCCCGCTCACCATCACCCCGCCCAGCCTCTCGATCAACTTCATCATCTGCGTCGAGGGTGGCGATTACCCCCCACGCTCCGACGACTAGCCAGAGCCCCGCGTCCAGCAGCTTCGGCCCTCGGTCGCACAGATTGTTTCAAAGCAAAGGCAGAGCCACTACCGAAGGGACCGCAAGCGATGAACGCAACAAAACCGACAGTCGCGCAGCGTGTTCGTAAAGCCAAAATGCTTGACACGTTTTATAAAATGAAACAACAAGGCGATGGTGCGGGTGAGCCCATAAGGCTCCCCTCCTTCTCTGTAAATTCCGTAAAAGCCCTTTCGATTGAATACTTTGCGATTAAGTCTTTTGTGCTGAATACTTTACGGTTGTGTTCTAAGCTGAAGTCCTTTTTATCCAATGGTTTAGGGAAGAAGTGTGGGAGGGGGTGGGCTGCGGCGCAGTCTGGACCGCTCTCCTTTGCCTCCGGCCTGACTGCCAAGCTTGCACTCGCCGCTGGATTTATTTTCACGTTCTCTGCGGCCGCTCAGACCGCCGCGCAGCTCCGAGCCCTAGACCAGCTCAACCCCGCGAATTCTGGCTTGGCTGCGAGCGGTGTTGAGGCGACGACTGTTCCTGTTTCTGTTCCTGCTGGTCTTGCGTACGATGCAGTGGGGAATCTTTATATCGCTGCGATGAACGACCAGGTGATCCGGAAGGTTGACCTGAACGGAATAATCACGACGGTGGTTGGCACCGGCGAGCAGGGTTTTGGTGGCGATGGTGGTGCTGCGCTCTCGGCGCAGCTTGACTCCCCGGCCGGTATCGCGATCGACGGCTCCGGCAACCTGTATATTGCGGACTCGCATAACCACCGGATTCGCGAGGTGGTGAACGGCGTGATCAGCACCATCGCGGGCACGGGCACGGCAGGCTTCTCCGGCGATGGAGCCGCCGCGACGAGCGCGCAGTTGAACCTTCCCACCGCCGTCAGCGTCGATGCTTCCGGCAACCTGTACATCGCGGACACGAACAACCAGCGCATCCGCAAGGTGGTGGCGGGTACGATCACGACGGTCGCGGGTACTGGCGAACAGATCTACTCCGGCGATGGTGGCCCCGCTCTTCTGGCCGGTCTCGATTCGCCCAACGGCGTTGCGGCCGATACGCTGGTCGCAGGCAAGTTCTACATCGGCGATACGCATAACCAGCGGGTTCGCCAGGTGGATGCCTCCGGGATCATCAGCACGCTGGCGGGCACGGGCACGAAGGCCTTCTCGGGCGACGGTTCGAGCGGTGTGGGAGCCGGCCTCGCTCGGCCCCGCGGCCTGGCCGTGGACACCAGCGGTCGCATCCTGATCGCGGACTCCGACAACAACCGCGTGCGGCTTCTCGCCAACGGTACTATCGCGACGATCGCGGGGGACGGTGAGCAGACCTTTGCGGGGGACACGGGTCTGGCGATCGACGCGGCTCTCGATACACCGCGTACCACCGCCGTGAGCAACTCCGGCCTCATCGCCCTGACCGATACGAACAACCAGCGCGTGCGGGGCATCACCCTGTCCGGCGCCATCGCGACGCTGGCCGGCATCGCTCCCAGCTCGACCGAGTCGCTGGTGCTGAGCGGCGTCACCAGCACGGTCTACGGCAGCGGCTCGTTGACCGCCACATTCAACTACGGCAGCGCCACGGCGACCGGAACGGTAACGCTTCTCGATGGCACGACCGCAGCCGGCACCGCAACGTTCAGCAGCAACACCGCTACGTTCTCGCTGGCGACCCTGACCGCCGGCCAGCACACCCTTACGGCGTCCTACGCGGGCGATACGAACAACCCGGCGATCGTCAGCGGCGTGTACCTCGTCACGGTGACGCCGCTTGCCATTGTCGCCACGGCGAACCCGGTCTCGATCCTGTACGGTCAGCCGATTCCCACGCTGACCGGCACCCTGACGGGCGTCCTTCCCGCCGATACAGCCAACGTCACGGCGGTCTTCGCGACGACCGCGACGCAGGGTTCGCAGACCGGCCTCTATCCCATCACGGTGTCGCTGACGGGCTCCGCCGCGCCCAACTATAGCGTCTCTCTCGTGACGGGCGGCCAGAGCGGCCCCGACGGTGTCACCATCGCGCCGGCCTCCAGCAGGACAGTTCTGACGACCTCGAACGCCTCCCCGGCCTACTCGGTCTCGACGACGCTGACCGCGACCGTCACGGCCTCGACGAGCGGCACGGCGACCGGAACGGTCCAGTTCCTGAACGGTGCCACGGTCCTCGGGACATCGGCCCTGAACGCCGGCGGTGTTGCAACGCTGCCGGTCTCGACCCTTCCCCTGGGCGTCAACTCGGTCACGGCGGTCTACTCGGGCGATACCAACCTGACCACCAGCACCTCCGCCTCCGTCACGGAGACGGTGACGCCGTTTGCCCTGGTCGCCACGGCGAACCCGGTCTCGGTGCTCTACGGCCAGCCGATCCCGGCGTTGACCGGCACGCTCACCGGCGTCGCCCAGGCGGATGCGGCGAACGTCACGGCGGTCTTCGCGACGACCGCCACGCAGGGCGCGCGCTCCGGCGTCTATCCGATCACGGTGACGCTGACGGGCTCCGCCGCAGCCAACTACACGGTCTCGCTCTCGGGTACGCCAGCCGTCACCATCGCGGCGGCTGGAAGCAGGACGGTCCTCGCGAGCTCGAACGCCTCCATCGTCTTCTCCACGCCCATCACGCTGACCGCGACGGTCACGTCCCTGACGAGCGGGACGCCGACCGGAACGGTGCAGTTCCTGAACGGCACCACGGTGCTCGGCACGGTGGCGGTGAACGCCGGCGGCGTCGCAACGCTTGTGGTCTCGACCCTGCCGATCGGCGTGAACGCGCTCACCGCGGTCTACGCGGGCGATACGAACTTCGCGACCAGCGCGTCGACGGCGATCGCGGAGACGGTGGGGTCCTCCGACTTCAGCTTCAACCTCGCCACCGGCGGCAACGGCACGCAGACGGTCACGCCCGGCCTGAGCGCAACCTTCCCCTTCACGGTCGCGCCGACGCTGGCGACCTTCCCGCAGGCCGTGACCTTCACGGTCTCCGGTCTGCCGCCGGGCGCGACCTACACGCTGTCGCCGGCCTCGATCGCGGCGGGCGCCGGAAGCACGGCGATGACCCTGACGGTGCAGACCTCGAACCTGGCCGGCAAGCTGGCTCCCGCGCCCATGCCCCGGCGCCACGGATGGCCCGCGGTTGCCCTGGGACTGCTGTTGCTGCCCTTCGGTACGCGTCGCTTCCGGCGTCTGTCCAGGCGCTTCAGCAGGCGCGGTCTGATGTTGGTCTGGATGGTCTTCGGTCTGGCGGCCGCGGGTGCTCTCTCGGGTTGCGGTGCAGGCGGGTTCTTCAACCAGCAGCAGCAGAGCTACAACATCGTGGTCACCGCGACAAGCGGATCGATCTCGCACACGGCCAGCGTCACGCTGACCGTGCAGTAAGGAGAACGGATGGCAAGCACACGGTTCGGCTGGGCTCTGTTGGCAGTTGCGCTGACGGCTTCGGCCATGGCGCAGAGTAAGCCAACGGTCGGGGAGAAGAGCAGCCGTCTGGATCTGTCGGTGAACTACGTGGCCGACATCGCCAACGCGCACCCTGGAGCGTGCGGCTGCTTCGCCCTTCAGGGTGGAGGCACGGAGGAGGCGTTCTTCTTCCTTCCCAACGCGGCGGCGGTGGTGGATGTCTCGGTCGTCCACACGTCCAAGGTCAGCGGCACCAACGCTGGCCTTGGACTGGCGACGTTCCTGGCTGGACCACGCTATGCAATCCGTAACAAGAGTCGTTACACACCCTATGTGCAGGCGTTGATCGGCGGTGTGGTCGGCTTCGACGGACTGTTCCCAGGCCAAACCTCCACAACCGCCAAGTCCTTCGCCATCACCGTCGGAGGAGGGCTCGAGATGAAATACAACCAAAGGCTCTCCGTCCGCTGGATCGAAGCAAACTACCTCTCCACACACCTCCCAAACAACACAACAAACCAGCAAAACAACCTCAAACTATCCACCGGAATCACCCTACACTTCAAATAAAACTGTTCTGGCCGATGCTTTCACCATCTTCCATTTGTTACGCATCAGTTATCGCACAAGGCCGCAACGCAACGGGAGATAGGCATCGCGCGCAGCTCTATCGCTGACAATCGCAGGTGCCTAGCCGACATTCTAAAGAAGCGCTGTGTTCTACCGAGCGATGTAGTGAAGGATAAACAGGCCGACGAGTGCCCAGCCTATAGGCTTGATGGAGCGCCGCATCCCTGCCGCTGAGAGTACGACGACATTGACAATAAAGCCCAGTGCCAGACCGTCACTGACCGACGTGAGGGTCATCAGGAGCAGAGTGACCAACGCGGTGGAGGCAACCACGATGTTCTTCAGGTCCAGTTCAGCCAGACCTTGCATCATGAAGACGCCGATCATCACCAGAGCGCACGTCGTTGCGAGGGCTGGGATGACCGCGATGATGGGCGTGATGAAAAGCGCGAGCAGGAAACAAGTTGCGACGGACATGCTGACCAATCCTGTGCGCCCACCCTGTTCCACGCCTGCGGCAGACTCCAGATAGATGATTGCGGTCGTGCTACCCAGCAGGGCCGCGCCCGATGCAGCCGCGGCATCGGCGGAGAGTGCCTGCTTGAGCCTGGGTAGATTGCCGTCGGCATCGGTTAGTTGCGCTCGCGCTCCGACTCCGAAGAGAACAGCCATGGCAGAGAACAGATCGGTAAACAACAACGCGAGAATGATTGGGATGCTCTGGGCGAGATGATGCCAGGGATACACAAGGTCGAGCCTGAAGGCGACCGGCATGATGGAGTTTGGTCGCGAGAATAGATGCTGTGGCCAATCGGTGATGTGGGCGTGCCCGTTGACCCCAGGCAAAAACAGACCCACGATCGTGACCGCCAGGATCGACAGGATGAGAGCGGCCGGCACCTTGCGAACGACCAGTACAATCGCGAGAATCACTCCACCGAGAGCGAGTAGAACAGAGGGGGACGCGACGTTGCCCAGGGCCACGAGGCTGCGCGGGTTGGCGACTACGATCCCGGCGTTGCGAAGGCCCAGGAACGCGATGAAGAGACCGATCCCAGCCCCGATCGTCTTCTTGAAGCTGACCGGGAATGCCTCGATGATCTTCTGCCGCAAGCCTGTGAGCGAAAGCAGCAGGAAGAGGATTCCCATATAAAACACCATGCCCAGCGCCGCCTGCCACGGGATATGCATGCCCTGGCAGACCTGTACCGCCACGTACGCATTGACTCCCATTCCCGGGGCCATTGCGAGCGGATAGTTGGTGCGCAGGCCCATTATGATCGAGAAGATCGCGGCGATTAGAGCGGTAGCGGTAATTAAGGCTCCGCGGTCCATACCGGTACCGGAGAGCACGAGCGGATTCACGACCAGCACATACGACATGGTGCTGAATGTGGTCATTCCTGCGAGGATCTCTCGGGACATCGTCGAGCCACGATCCGAGAAATGGAACACGTGATCGAGCGACTGCGAAAGGACTCCTAACCATCCGCGGGGATGCAGAGCAGCGTCCCCGGGCGAGGGTTTCGTTTCTATCTGAGGCATGGCGAGGGCTCTTTTCCCATGGGCTGAGATCGATCGAGACGCGGTGAAACCGTGGCACCTTTTCGACCCGTTGCATGACAAGGAATTCTCGTGACTGTATCAGATTTCCCGCGCTGAATGCGGATGCGGACCGGATCCATCGCAGTGCCACTACCTATGCGCTCCATCTGGCTATCAGTAAAATGAAATCCTCGATCCATTAATGTGATTGGACTTTCACATGGTGTTCATTTTGAATCAGGCTAAGCAAACAACCCACAAGAATGATTTTCTCTCGGCTCTGAACCTAGGCTTCCGATGTGTCTCTTCAAGACATCGGTGGCTTACGCGCAGCCGTAGTTTGCATCAAGTTCTAGGAGAAGCCCTATGAAGCGTCTTTTTGCCGTTCTGTCTCTCTGTCTGTGCTTCGCCGTCCTCACGCGCATGGGATATGCACAATCGGTCGGTGCGGTCTCCGGCCATGTGACCGACTCCACAGGCGCAATCGTACCGGGAGCCACGGTGACGATCGTGAATCAGAACACGAATGCGACCCGCGTCGTCCAGGCTGACAAGAGCGGCTTCTTCGCGTTTGAGCTTCTGCCAATCGGAAGCTATACCGTGCATACGGAGGGCTTGGGCTTTCAGCCGTCGGAGTTGACCTCCATCGGTCTCGAAGGACAGCAGCGAGTGGCTGTCGAAGTCAAGCTGCAGCCCGCAGGCGTCTCTTCGGTGGTCGATGTGCGAGCCGACCCAACGACGGTGCAGCGCAGCGATGCAACGCTTGGCCAGACTATTCACGCGCAGGAGGTGGCCGACCTTCCGTTGAATGGCCGTAATTTCGCGCAACTTGCTCTCCTCACTCCAGGCACCACACGTGGCGAGCAGACGACCGACTTCCTCAATCAGGGCACCTCGTCCGAGGTCTCCTTCCGCGGCTCCGTCTCACTCTCCGTGCAGGGCATGGCGGAGAACACGAATGACTGGCGTCTTGACGGAGTTGACGACAACGAACTCACCGGCGGTGGCGTCGCTTACCTTCCGCAGATCGATGCCATCCAGGAGTTCAACGTCCTCACCTTCAACTACTCCGCGCAGTACGGTTCGCGTGGCGGCTCCACCGTGCTTGTCTCGACCAAGAGCGGCACCAATGACTTCCACGGCTCAGCCTTTGAGTTCTTCCGTAACGACTACCTCGACGCCCGCAACTATTTCGACCCCATCAAGAAGGGCAAGTATCGCCAAAACGAGTTCGGCGGTGCCATTGGCGGCCCTATCTTCAAGGACAAAACCTTCTTCTTCGCCGACTATCAAGGCAACCGCGTTCGCCAGGCCGCGCCTATCCAGAGCGTCGTCCCCACAGACGCGCAGCGCCTCCAGCACATCTTCACGAACCCCATCTTTAATCCTGTCCCGTCGCTTGCCGCGGCAAATGCCTCCAGCCGCACCAGCTATTACAGCTCTTCCTCCGGAGCCTACGTGATCCCCGCTTCGCAGATCAGCTCCGTTGGACAGGCCATTCTCAACCTCTATCCTTCGGCTCTGCCCGCTGGATCGCCGGGCCTCTCCACCGGCTTCAACTACACCTCGAGCCCCACCCGCTCGCTGAACGACGATGAGTTCGACGTGCGCATCGATCATCAATTGACCGAGAAAGACCGGGTCTTTGCCCGCTTTTCATGGGACAATGCCTCGCAGTTCAATCCCTCCGGTCTTCCCGGCTTCGGATCGAAGAGCAGCTACACCTCCACCACCAACTTCCGCACTCGCGCCCGCAACATTGCGCTGTCGGAGACCCACATCTTTACGCCCCGCATCCTCAACCAGTTTGCCGTGGGCTTCAATCGTGACTTCAACACCATCCACGCCCTCGGCTACGGCACGACCGCTGCGTCGGACATCGGCATCACGGGCGCGAACCTCGGCGACATCGCCACCTCCGGCATGACACTGATTTCGGTCACTGGTTTCAACCCCATCGGCGACCGCCTCTTCTCGCCCTACCAGGGCGGCACTAATGTCTATCACTTCTCCGACTCGCTTTCCGTCGTCAAGGGCAAGCACACCATGGTCTTCGGCTTCGACTTCCGGCCCATGCAGAACAACGGACTCGGCGAGACCTATTTCCACGGACAGATGGCGTTCACCAAGAACTTCACTGCCTACTCTCCCACCACCACCTTCGCCGCCACCATCACGGATCCTGCCAGCGGCATCACCGGAGCCAACGGTTCGCCCATAGCTAGCCTCCTGCTGGGCTACCCCAACGGCGGCAACCGCCAGAACCAGCTCAACAGCACCATCATCGGCAGGCGCTGGAAGGAGTATCGCGGTTACGCGCAGGATAACTGGGCCATTACGCCCAGCTTCACCCTGAACCTTGGTCTTGCCTACGGCGTCACCACCCCGCTGTCTGAGGCTCGCTCCCGCATCGCCAACTTCGACGTGACCACTGGCACCTTCTTCGTCGCAGGTTCCCAGGCCTCGGCCTACGCGGGCACCATCGCCAGCGACAAGTACGCCGGCATCCATACCGACTACTCCAATATCGAGCCACGCTTCGGCTTCTCCCTCTCGCCCTTCGGGCCATCGCGCAACACCGTCCTGCGTGGCGGCTACGCCATCTTCCACGACACCGCGCATCTTGGCCAGTCGGCCGGCATCCACCAGAACCCGCCCTACACCAACACCTATACCTTCACCACCAACGACATCAACCCGGCCCGTGTGCTCATTGCGGGCTCTGCCATCAATGGATTCCCGGACAACAGCCAGCCGCGCAACCCCACCACCTACACCGGCTCGCTCGTCGCGCAGGACCGCAACTTCAAGCAGGGTCTTGTGCAGCAGTACAACGTGAACCTGCAGCAGGGAACAGCGAAGGGAACGATCTTCACCGTCGCCTACGCTGGCACGCACGCTTCGCGCATCTTCAACAATGTCGGTAGCTTCAACGGAGCGGCGCCGGGAGCGGGCAACAATACCGCCTCGCGCCGCCCCTTCACCACGCTGAACACGATCTCCGACATCACCTCGAACGGATGGCTGGTCTATAACTCGTTGCAGGCCAAGGTTGAGCAGCGCATCAAGGGACTCTACCTGCTCGGCTCCTACACCTACGCGCAGGCGTTGACCAACGGCGTCTCCGAGGCCGTTACCACGCTCCCGGGCTCGACCTACTTCCCGCTCACGCTTGGTGCCAATCCGGCGTCAACCTTCTACCATGGCAGCCCTGTGCTGGTCTCGACTCCTGGCAACGCGGCCGGCAAGCTGATTACGGCGGACGCCGACCGCGGTCTCTCCTCGCTCCATCTCCGCAACAACTTCACCGCCAGCGCCATCTACGCTCTGCCCTTCGGCAAGGGACAGATGTTCCTGGGGCACGTCAACAAGCTGACGGACGAGGTTATTGGGGGGTGGCAGATCAACTCTATCGTCACGACGCACTCGGGCTTCCCGCTTGCGTTCACCCAGGTGACCAATACCTCCGGCTCCGGCGTCACCAATCGCCCTGACTTGGTTAGTGGCTGCGACCTCTACGCCGGTGGCCGTACTGTCACGAAGTGGTTCAACACCAGTTGTTTCGCCAACCCCACCGCGACGCAGCTTGGCAACGCGCCGCGCACCGTAGGCTATGGACCCCAGCGCACCAACGTCGATATGTCTCTCTATAAGAAGTTCTCGACCTTCGAGTCGCAGAACCTCGAGTTCCGCGCTGAATTCTTCAACATCCTCAACCACTCGCAGTTCGGTCTTCCGGACCAGGGCTTTGGCAATGCAACCTTCGGTACCATCTCGACGACGGTTCATGAAAATCGTCAGGTGCAGTTTGCCATGAAGTACCTGTTCTAGACTGCTCTGCCGGACGGGCCCCCGCGGTGGGGGCCTATCCGCAAGAATCCGTTTGAGACGGAACCCCGGAAGACCTTTGGAAGAAGTAGGAGAAGCTGATATGGCTGTACACGATTGGCAGCGGCCTCTCGATGAGATGGTGAGGGCGCGTGCGGTCGAAGCGGCGCAGGGCAAGGCACCGTTCGATATTCTCCTGACCGGCGGACAGATCGTCGATGTCATCACCGGCGAGATCAGAGCTGCCGATATCGGCATCATCGGGCCCATGATTGCCAGCGTTCATCCCAGCGGTTCGCGTCACGATGCGGCTGTCATGCACGACCTTGCGGGTCGCTTCGTCACTCCGGGCTTCATCGACACCCACGTCCACCTTGAAAGCTCGCATCTGCTCCCGCAGCACTACGCCAGCGTCGTTGTTCCGCAGGGTACGACCAGCGTTTTTTGGGATCCGCACGAACTCGCCAATGTGCTGGGTGTCGAGGGCGTCCGCTTTGCCGTGGAAGCCAGCCGTAACCTGCCGCTGCGCTGCTTCCTGCAGGCTCCGTCTTCGGTGCCTTCCGCTCCGGCCATCGAGGTTTCGGGAGCCAGCTTCGACGGCGAAGCGATGGAGCAGATGCTGGCGTGGCCTGAGGTGCTCGGCGTCGCCGAGATGATGGACATGAACGGTGTGCTCAACGCCACACCGCGCATGACCTCCATCGCGCACGAAGCGCGTCGCTCGGGCAAACTGCTTGAAGGCCACGCGCGCGGTCTCACCGGACCCAGACTCCAGGGATATGCCGCCGCCGGCATCGGCTCCGACCATGAGATCACCTCGGGGGAGGACTTGCTTGAAAAGCTGCGAGCCGGCCTCGCGATCGAGATTCGAGGATCGCACCTGTACGTCATCCCGGATGTTGTTGGTCAACTGATCGCGCTTCCTCACCTCTCATCCCAGCTCATGTTCTGCACAGATGATGTGCCGCCTGACCAGTTGCTCGCTACCGGCGGAATCAGCGATGTGCTACGCCGCGCTATCGCCGCTGGCCTCAAACCCGTCGATGCCATCCGCATGGCTACCTTCAACGCGGCTCTGCATCTCGGTCGCCACGACCTGGGAGCCATCTGCCCCGGCCGTCTCGCCGACCTGCTCGTACTCGACGATCTGGCCTCCATCTCGGTGACCGATGTCTTCGTTTCAGGCATCCATGCCGCCCACGCCGGCAGCATGATCGACCCGATCCAGGCACCTGCGATCGCGGAGCCGGAGAACTCGGTGCATATCGCGCCGCTCGACGTCCTGGACTTCCGGCTGCCGGTGCGCAGCGTCACCCACGGAGAGGTGACCTTGCGAACCATCAAGGGCGTCCGCTTCTCCGAGTGGAGCGAGGTTCGGCTACAGGTGGTGGATGGCTTCGCGGTCCTTCCCCCGGCGGACGGTCCGAACGGCGACCTCAACCTGCTCTTCCTCCAGCACCGCCACGGCCTGCACGCGGGCGGCCCACAGGTCGGTCTGCAGGAGGGCCTGCCCCGGCTGCGTGGCGCGCTTGCGACCACCTATGTGCACGACGCGCACAACCTGCTGGTGATCGGGGGCAATCCGGAAGACATGCAGATCGCCGCGAATGCTCTCATCGCCTGCGGCGGCGGTATCGCGGTCGTGCAGGATGGACGCGTACTCGCGATTGCGAAGTTCCCCTTCGCCGGTATGCTGTCTTCCGAGCCACCCGCGCAGGTAGCGAAGGACTTTATCGCACTGCGCGAGGCCGCAGACCAGGTCGTGGAGTGGAAGCCGCCCTACTGGGTCTTCAAGACGCTGGAAGGGTTGTCGCTCGCCTGCAACCCGTTCCCCTACCTGACGGATCTTGGTTTGGCCGATGGACTTTTGGGCGAACTGGTCGACATGGAAGTCGTCGCGCCGATTGCGAGGTCTTGACCCTGCACCAAACACCTGTGATGATCTGGAGATTCAGCGTGAATGTGGACTGGAGGCACCATGGAGCTCAAAAATCTCGCTGCATTTGTCGCGGTGGTCGAGAAGAAGAGCTTTATCCAGGCCGCCACGCAGCTCCATCGATCGCAGCCGGCCATCACCGCGCAGATCCAGCGGCTCGAAGAAGAACTCGGTGTCGTCTTGCTGGATCGTCATCACCAGGGGGTGCGGATGACGCCTGCCGGTGAAGCCTTCCTGCCCGGTGCCCGCGCCACACTGTTCGCTGCCGAAGAGGCAGCGCGCGCGGCGAAGCTCGTCACGAGCCAGCAGGTCGAACGCCTTCGACTTGGCTTTCCGCGCTCCGTCTCGCGCGAGATCATCCCTAAGATCGTCACCGAGTTCCACAAGCTCCACCCCAACGTCAAGCTGGAGCTCACGCCCTTCGGCACCAGCACCGTCATCATCGAGTTGCAGCGGGAGGCGATCGACCTTGGCTTCGTCCGACTTCCCATGAAAGCGAAGGGGATCGACATCGTCCCCGCCCACCGCGAGCCCCTGCTCGTCTGTCTACCCCGCGATCATCATCTCGCTGCGGCGGAGGAGGTAAGTATCGCTGACCTCCGCGGGGAGCGGTTCGTGATGTACGGGCGCAAGTGGGCTCCAGGCTTCTACGATATTCTCCTCGATCGATGTCTTCAGGCGGGCTTCTCCCCCCTGGTCTCCAGTGAGATCGACGAGATGTACGTCGCGCCCGCCCTGGTCGCGGCCGGAGACGGCATCGCCATCCTCCCCAGCATGGTCATCCAATCCTCCACCCAGAATGTCATCCTGAAGCCCCTCATTCCCAGAGACCTTTTTTCGGAGATCGGCATCGCCACGCGGTCCCGCGATCGTTCCCCCATGATCCGCTCCGCCGTTTCAATCTCGAAGGCGGTTTGTAAGCAGTTGTCCACCTAGATCTCAACGGAAAGTAGAAAACATGACCCGGTCCACGTTGCAGAAGTTCTCCCTCGTTACATCCACGGTCGTCGCCTCGTGCCTGAGCATGGGAGGCCTTCAGGCTCAGATTCAGACCCCAGCTGCAGCGCCGCGGCTGGTGATTGCGGACCAGGATACCTCCGGCCCAGGCGGGTCGGACATGGCGTCACTGCTTGTGCTGCTGCAGTCCCCCCAGGTGCACGTGCTCGGCGTTACAGTCGTGACCGGCGACATGTGGCGCGATGAGGAGGTGGCTCACGCGTTGCGTCTGCTGGAAACCGTTGGCCGCACCGACGTCAAGGTATATCCGGGCGCGGCGTTTCCGCTGGTTCGGACCCAGGAGTGGACGCGCCTGAACGCAGACCTGAACGGTAAGGTCACCTGGATGGGGGCATGGCGTGAGTCGCGGCATGTCGCCTGGGATGAGGTTCCACCGCTTGACGAAGGCGCGCCCGTTACTCACGCAGCCGAAGAAGACGCGGCCCACTTCATGGTGCGCATGGTCCATGAGTATCCGCACCAGGTGACCATCTACGCCTGCGGCCCTTTGACCAACGTAGCCCTCGCGCAAAGACTGGATCCCCACTTCGCCGAGCTGGCGAAGGAACTGCTCGTCATGGGCGGCAGCCTGTCCCCCAAGACCGAGGCTCGCGAATGGTACAACCTGCCCCGCCACGAATTCAATTTCTGGTTCGATCCGGAGGCCGCGAGCATCGTGCTCAACGCGCCCTGGCCGAAGATCACGGTCACGACTGTAGACGCTTCTATCCAAACGAAGCTTTCAGGCGTTCTAGAAGCCCTCAAGGGTGCCACCAGTCCGGCGGCGCAGTATCTGGTCCGCTACGCGAAGCACACGGGAACCTCTGACTTTGCCTGGGACGAACTTGCTGCGGCCGCCTGGCTTGACCCCGCCATCATTTTGCATGAGCGTCAGGTCTATATGGACGTCAACCTCGTGCGTGGCCCCGGATACGGCGATACGCTCACCTGGTCCGATTACGACAAGCCCGTCCTGTCACACCGTTTGGTCCATGCGCAGATGGACGTCGATGCTCCGAAGCTGGAAGTCGACCTAAAGAATCTGCTGATGGCTCCTGCCCCTAACGCGAAGAGTCCACGTGCTTTACCGGTAAAGTAGTGGTGGTGAGTTCCATACAGACTACCGCTCACTGCCCATGGAAAGAGATGCGGTAAGGTTATTCACCTACGCAAACTTGCATGGATAAAGGAGTTTCAGGTCGGAAAACGTTGTATTTCAATCTGTCGCCACATACGATCTTAGAGCATGAACGAGATGCTCTCACCTTCGTTGCCTGACCGTCCTGAAGCACTGAGTATCCTTATAAAGGCCTCCTCTTTGGTGCTGCATGCCGGAAGCGAGGAGATCCTTTTGGCGAAGATCCTTGATCTTGCGAGCAATCTTCTCGTTGCGGATGCGTATGGCATTTGGCGTGAGTCCGAGGACCGCCTCGGTTGGCGCGTGCTCGCACATCGAGGACTCTCCGGTGCTTATCCCAAAACATTCCTCCTGGATGGGAAGACTTTCCCCGGCGGTGTTTGGGTCGTTGGGGATATGGCTACGGATGAGCGTGTCCCGTTCCATCCATCGATCTATGAACGCGAAGGCATCAGCAGCGCGATGATCGTGCCGTGGGTATTGGACTCGACCAGCAACGGCGCGATGGTCTATTACTGGCGAAGTGCTCGGCAGTTCAGCCCTGATGACACGAGGTGTGCGCTGGCACTCTCAAATCTTTCGGCATCTGCGCTGAATCGTCTCGAACTGAACGAACAAAACCGTCGAGAGAAACAGCGGTTGTCGTTCCTGGCGGAAGCGAGTGCGATGCTGGCATCTTCCCTGGACTATGAATCGACTCTCGAAAGAGTGGCCCGTTTGGTCGTCTCCCATATGGCCGAATGGTGTACGGTCCATGTAGCTGAAAACGGGAGGCTGGCAAGGCTGGTCGTGGCGCATGCGGATCCGGGCATGGCAGGTTTCGCAGAGGAATACGAACGCAGATATCCGGAGCAGATTGAGACAGATCGGGGTGTCGGAAAGGTATTCAGCACTGGAACACCGGAGATCGTCTCCTCCATCACGGAAGAGATGTTGGACGCTGCCGCCCAGGATGACGAGCATCGGCATCTGTTACAACAACTTCAGTTGAGCTCAAGTATTGTTGTTCCTCTCAAATCGAGGGAAAAGACTCTCGGGGTGATTCGTTTGCTCGCGACCAAAGGACGCTATTTTGGCGACCGTGATGTGGAACTGGCGCTCGATCTTGCTCAGCGCGCTGCCGTCGCAATTGAGAATGCACAGTTGCACCACGCACTCTTGGAGCAAGCCGCAGAGTTGAAGTTGTCTCACGCTGCCGCCAAGATGGGAAGCTGGACTTGGGATCTGGAGAACGGTCGGTTGTCATGGTCGTCTGAATTTAAGGCGCTGCATGGACTACGGGAAGACGCAGAGCCCACCGGCGAAGCGGGTTACGAATTGGTCCACCCCGAAGATCGTGAACTGGCTCACCAGGCTTTTTGGGCCACACTTCAGTCTTCGGCTTCGGTATTCAACTCCGAGCATCGTACGATCACCCCTGACGGACGCATCCTTTGGCTACAGGTGCGGGGAAGAATTCGGCGAAATCAAAGTGGCAAAGCGACGTGGATCGCGGGCCTTATCATCGACGTAACGGAGTCGCGGATGGCGGAGCAGGCCTTGCGACGTGCGGAAAAGCTGGCGGCGGCTGGGCGCCTGGCTGCAACGGTGGCTCATGAGGTGAACAATCCGTTGGAAGCGCTGGTGAATGCCATCTACCTGGCGCAACATGTCGAAGGACTACCACAAGAGGCAGCGGACCATCTGTGTCTGGCAGACTCTGAGTTGCGCAGGATGACTCATATCGTCCGGCAGACGCTGGGTTTTTACCGTGAGTCCACGCTTCCGCAGTCGACTGGCATTCTGCAGCTTGTGTCTGAAGTATTGGACCTATACCGATCACGAAGCAATACCCGAGGATTGACGCTGCGTACCTCTGGCAACCTTGCGGATGAGTTGTTCGTTACGGTGATCGCGGGTGAGATCAAACAGGTTGTCGCCAACCTCGTTGCCAACGCGATCGATGCCACGCCACCGGGTGGTTTGATCGAAACTTCCGTCCTGCGTTTTGAGGACACAGTGGAGATCGTCGTAATGGACACAGGCTCCGGAATCTCCGAAGGCAACAGGAAACATCTCTTTGAGCCATTCTTTACGACGAAGTCGGACGTGGGAACTGGGCTCGGCCTTTGGGTATCGAAGGGGATCGTCGAGAAGCACGGAGGCTCAATTGTCATTGACGATGCAGGGGAGCAGGGAACAACTTTCCGGGTGCGGCTTCCGATTCGTACCGGGTAGCGGCGTACTTTCCGGCGCAGGACAATGACTCGTGTAACGGATGCGTTCTAGCGGGGAGTTCGAAGATCGCGGCTTCGATCAGATGCTTTTCCGCTGAGGAAATCTAGGTTGTCCCCTCTTTCTGATTCGTAAGAGCTTTCCGCATGCTGCCTCAGTGTGTGAGAAGATGAGACGAACTCCATAGCAGTGAGCTAACGGTTACTCCCCTCTACCAACCGTTCCTAGAGTGCCATCATCGTTGTACTTGAAAGACTTTCGTGCGGCTGTCCATCGACGCGATGGCTTAATGCAGCACCTGAACGAGCTTCAACCTTGTAACGTGCCAGTTCTGCTGCCAGCAAGGAGCCCTGGTAGAAAGGTGCATGGATGCTCCTTGATACTCGGATGGACGAGCATGGCCTTGGGTTTGTCATGCGGTTGTGCGCCCCCTTTCGCCGAAAGCTTGCTGACTTCCACAGCCCTACGAGCATCTTCGACCCGGCAGGCACACCCGCTCATTCCATCTTCGGTCTTTCGATGCTTGTGTTGGGTATCACAACGGCACTCTTCCTGGTCGTAGGGGGACTTCTTCTCTACGTTCTTCTGCGCTTTCGGCATCGGCCCTCCGATCCACTCGCCCAGCAGGAGCCAGCGCAGATCTACGGCAGCAAGCAGATCGAGCTGTCATGGACTGTGATTCCGATCCTGATTGTGGTGATGTTGTTTCTCGCCACTGCCCGCGTCATCCTCGCGACGGAACGAGCCAAAAAGCCCGCTGCGGCTTTGGACGTCGTGGTGATCGGTCACCAGTTCTGGTGGGAATACCGCTACCCGAAGCTTGGGATCGTCACGGCGAATGAACTTCACATTCCGGTGAGTGATCCGAAGCATCCGACGCCGACGTATCTCACCATGTCTTCTGCGGATACCGACCATAGCTTCTGGATTCCTCGACTGGCCGGCAAAATGGATCTGATCCCGAACAAGGTCAACACCATGTGGATCGATCCACCGGATCAGGGGCTCTACCTCGGTCAATGCGCACAGTACTGCGGAACGCAACACGCGAAGATGTTGTTGCGCGTATATGCCGATACGCCTGCTGAATTCGCCGCGTGGACCGCTCATCAGCACGCACCCGCGGTCGAGGATCCGACTGTGGCCGCAGGCAAGAAGGTCTTCCAGCAGAACGCCTGCATCAGTTGCCACGCCATCGCAGGCACCGTGGCCACGGGCAGGTTCGGTCCGGACCTGACGCACGTTGGAAGCCGTGACACGATCGCCTCTGGAGCAGTCCCGAACACGCCTGCCAATCTGCGTGCCTTTGTGGCTAACCCAGCACACTTCAAGCCTGGTGTACTGATGCCGCCGATGCACCTGAACGATCGCGATCTGGATGCCGTAGCAGCTTATCTCGTGACTCTTAAGTAGGACGGAAGGGAAGAAGCTTATGGCTACCCAGACGACAGCGACTGCTGTGCTCGACCTGACTCCACAACCTCCCGGGCGCAAGCTTCTGCTTGAAGTCCTGCACGATTGGGTGGTCACGGTCGATCACAAGAAGATCGGGCTGATGTACATCGGCTACGCCCTCATCTTTCTGGTTGTGGCCGGGGCGGAAGCAATTTTGATCCGCATCCAACTGGGCCTTCCCAATCTTCACTTCCTGTCGCCCCAGGCCTTCAACCGTCTCTTCACAATGCACGGCACGACGATGGTCTTCTTCGTCGGTATGCCAATTCTCTTCGGCTTCGGCAACTACCTGATTCCGCTGATGATCGGTGCGCGCGATATGGCGTTTCCGCGGTTGAATGCTTTCAGCTTCTGGATCTCTTCGTTCGGCGGCACGCTGCTTTACTTCAGCTTTCTCGGCGGGGATGGCCTGTACGGTGCCGGTAGTGCGCCGGATGTCGGCTGGTGGGCGTATGCGCCACTTACCTCACATGCCTTCTCGCCTGGCCACAGCACAGACTATTGGACACTCGCCGTGCTCCTGAGCGGCGTCGGCACCATCGGCACAGCCCTCAACATCGTTTCCACGGTCATTTGCATGCGTTGCCCCGGCATGAAGCTCAACCGCATGCCTCTGCTGGTGTGGCTCTATCTCGTCACCTCGATGCTGGTCTTCGTCACGGTCAGCCCGCTCACCGCCGCGCAGATCATGCTCATGCTTGACCGGTATCTCGGCTCTCACTTCTTTGATACCCAGGCCGGCGGCTCCGCGGTGCTGTGGATGCACTTCTTCTGGATCTTCGGACATCCCGAAGTGTATGTGCTCGTCCTTCCTGCCTTCGCCTTCGCCAACGAGATCATCCCGGTCTTCTCACGTAAGGCGATCTTCGGATACGCCGCCATGGTCGCGGCCTCCGTGGGTATCGGCTTCATCAGTCTCAGCGTCTGGGCCCACCACATGTTCACGGTCGGCATGGGCGCAGGAGCGAACACGTTCTTTACGCTCGCGACGATGATCATCGCCGTCCCGACCGGCATCAAGATCTTCAATTGGCTCGCTACGCTGTGGGGCGGCAAGATTCAGTTCACCACGGCGATGATGTTTGCCATCGGCTTTCTGTTCCAGTTCCTCCTTGCCGGGCTCACCGGCATCATGCTCTCAGCGGCTCCCTTTGACTGGCAGCTTGGCAACTCGTACTTCGTCGTCGCGCACTTCCACTATGTTCTGGTCGGTGCGATCCTTTTCATGCTCTTTGCAGCCTTCTATTACTGGTACCCCAAGATGACCGGCCGCATGTTGAGCGAAAAGCTCGGCAAATGGCACTTCTGGATCTTTCTCATCGGCTTCCATCTCACCTTTGACCTCATGCACATCCCCGGAATTCTCGGCATGCCGCGCAGGATCTACACCTACGAGGCGGACCGAGGCTGGACGATGCTTAACATGCTCATCTCCTGCGGCGGCTTTATCCAGGCCATCGGCACACTGGTCTTCGTCTACAACATGGTGTGGTCCTACTTCAAGGGCCCCATCGCCGGACCGGACCCATGGGACGCCTGGACGCTGGAGTGGTCGACGACTTCGCCACCGCCGTCCTATAACTTCGCCAAAATTCCCGTTGTCGAGAGCCGCCGGCCACTCTGGGATCTCAAGCATCCCGAAGACAGTGATGGTCAATATGAGTAGAAGAGGTCAGGCGTCATGAACGAAGCAGCCATCATTCCGCAAAGTGAGATCGAAGTTTGGAAGCTGCCCTCGCGCGGCATCGTCGGAATGGCATGCCTGATCCTCGCCGAGGCGGCCATCTTCATCATCTTCGTGGTCGCGTATCTCTTTTACGTGGGCAAGAGTCTCTCCGGCCCCACACCGCAGGATGTCCTCAGCCTACCTATCTTCACCAGCATCTGCCTCCTGTCGAGCAGTATCACGGTCCATCTTGCGGTCAATGCGCTGCACAAGGGAGCGCGTAGCCTCTGCTCGCTCTGGCTCGCCGCAACCGTCCTGCTCGGTGGAATCTTCCTCGCAGGCACCGGCATGGAGTGGTATCACCTCATCTATCACGATGGGTTGACCATCCGCACGAATCTCTTCGGCACAACCTTCTACTCGCTCGTTGGGCTGCATGCGACACATGTGATCATCGGCCTCTTCATGCTTTCACTTGCTCTCTTCTTCTCGCTGCGCGGCCAGTTGGGTGGCAGCAAGCATACGGAGCGGCTCGAGGTCATTTCGCTGTACTGGCACTTCGTCGACGCAGTATGGATCGTTGTCTTTCTCGTGGTCTATGTCTTCGGCCGATAAATTCAAATCTCTGAAGGGAGAACTTGTGGAACCCGATCACGCACACCATAACGCAGACGTTGTTCAACTTCCTTCGCCGACGGCGTGGCCCATGGTGCTGGCCCTTGGCATCTCGCTCATCTGCGCGGGCATGGTCACCAACATCGTCGTGGGACTCCTTGGTCTCCTGCTTACCCTGATGAGCAGCGTCGGATGGTTCCTGCAGGTGCTCCCCAGGGAGCAGCACGAAAGCATTCCTGTCGACGTGGAGGAGGTACGAATCGTCAGCAGCCGCACACTGATGGAGCGCCTCCCAACAAGTCCGGAGCACCGCAAAATTCTTCCCATCGAGACCTTTCACATCGTCACAGGGCTCAAGGGCGGCATCGCGGGGGGCATCGCCATGACAATCCCTGCTGCACTCTTCAGCGTGCTGCGCTATCACAGCGTTTGGTACGCGGCCAACCTGCTCGCTGCCGGCGGATTCGTGAGCTGGGCGGGCGCGAGCGATGCGTTCTTGAGCGAATTCCATCTCAACGGTCTCCTTGCCGCGATGATGATTCACGGACTTACCTCGATGCTGGTTGGCCTGCTCTACGGCTCGATCCTGCCGATGTATCCGAGGCATCCCATCGTCACCGCCGGTATCACGGTGCCGCTCTTGTTCACCGGCATCATTTACTCGGCTCTCGGAATTGTGAGCCCCATCCTGAACGCGCGTATCGACTGGTTTTGGTTCGTCGCCTCGCAGATTGCGTTCGGCCTCGTATGCGGCTACGTCGTCAATCGGCACACCAGAATCCGCACCCCGCAGTTCCGCGCGCTTCCTTTCTCCGTCCGCGCCGGTGTGGAATCCGACCAGGGGGCCTTCGTTCCCATCCCCGTGCAACTGGTCGACGAAAAGGACACCCCGCAATGACCTCGCGCTTCCGCACTCTTTCGCTTGGATGTCTCGTGGCTTTTGCCAGCGCGGGCTGTAGGAACGCGCCCGGCAGACCTGGCCCTGAGCCCGAGGTCGGCAGACCCGAGCAGCTTGTCCGCTTCGCGCCACTCTATCAACAAAACTGCGCCGGCTGCCATGGAAGCGGTGGGAAGAATGGTGCGGCCATTTCGCTGGCAAACCCTGTCTACCTTACGATCGCAGGCCCCAAGAATATCGAGCGCGTCACACGCGATGGAGTCCCCGGTACGATGATGCCGGCCTTTGGCAAACATGCCGGAGGCATGTTGACCGATCAACAGATCTCCATCCTCGCGCTGGGCATGCTCGATACCTGGGGACACTCCGATACACCAGCCCCGCCTTATCAAAGTGCCGCTCCTGGCGATCCGATCCAGGGTCAGAAGGCCTTCACCGTCTTCTGCGCCCGCTGCCACGGTGCCGATGCCACAGGCAAGACGAAGGACACCAGCTCGCTCGTCGACCCAGCCTACCTCGCATTGGTGAGCGATCAGAGCTTACGCACCGCCATCCTTGCCGGCCAATCGGAGCGAGGCATGCCCGACTGGCGTAGCGACCTCATTGGTGCCAACGCGAGACCGATGACCGATCAGGAGATCACCGACACCGTAGCGTGGATCGCCAGTCATCGCATTGCCACGCCAGGCCAGCCGTACCAGAAGAGCGAGTAACCCAGAGCACGCGGAGACAAGTATGAGCGAACCATTGCAAGGCCCCAGCATCGAAGAATCACCAGAACAGAAGGCAGCCGACCACACCCGCCGCACCTTCCTGTTCAAACTGGCCGTAGGCCTGAACGCTCTCGTCGGCACCGTGCTCGCCGTGCCGCTCGTCGGCTATCTGCTCGGGCCGGCCATGAAAAAAAGCTCAAGTTCAGGTGCCTGGGTAACACTTGGTTCTGCGAAGGATTTCCCCGTCGGTGAGACCAAGCTCGTGGACTTCGAGAGTCCCGTCAGGAGCCTCGGCGATGGCGAGACCGGCAAGGTAGCTTGCTGGGTCCGGCGTGTCTCCGCCGAGCAGTTCCAGGTCTTCGCCATCAACTGCGCTCATCTTGGCTGTCCGGTCCGCTGGTTCGCGCAATCGAAGCTCTTTATGTGTCCATGTCATGGTGGAGCCTACTACGAAGATGGCTCGCGCGCCTCCGGCCCACCCGAGCGCGGCCTCTTCGAATACAAGTACAAGCTCGATGGAGATTCCCTGTCGATCCACGCCGGAGACATGCCGACACTTGCAACGCAGGCCTCCTGCAAGGACAAGCCCCTCATCCAGATCGAGCCGGCTACTGCCGAAACGAGGTCCAAGCCATGGCAAGCCTGAAGGAGCGCGGCCTAGCCGCCGGACTGAAAACCTACGACTGGATCGAGCATCGCCTTGGTCTCATCAAGCCGATGGCCGACGCGGCCGCGCACCCAACCCCTGCCAACAACGCGAGCTGGTGGTATGTCTTCGGCAGCGCCGCCACCGTGCTCCTCATCATGCAGGTGATGACCGGCATCCTGCTCGCATTGATCTACAGCCCCTCCGCGAACGAGGCCTGGAGCAGCCTTCAGTTTCTGAACCACAACGTCGCTCTGGGCTGGTATGTCCGAGCCCTCCACGGCTGGGGCTCCGACTTCATGATCGCCATCGTGCTCATCCACATGGCGCAGGTCTTCCTCTTCGGAGCCTACAAGTTCCCGCGTGAGCTCACGTGGATCGTCGGCGTCGTTCTCCTGTTGCTTACTCTTGGCATGGCTTTCACCGGACAAGTCATGCGCTTCGATCAAGACGCCTACTGGGGCCTGGGCATCGGCGCTTCCATCATGAGCCGTGTACCGTTGCTCGGCGAGCCCTTGGTTCACCTCATGCTTGGCGGCCCGATCGTCGGTGCCGCAACGCTCTCGCGTTTCTTCACACTCCACGTCTTCGTCATCCCCGGCCTCTTGCTCGGCGGCGTCGGCGTTCATGTCTGGATGGTCCTTCGTCACGGCGTCAGCGATTGGCCCATGCCCGGGCGCATCGTCAGCAAGTCGACCTACGAGCGCGAGTACCACGAGCTTACCGAGAAGACCGGGATCCCCTTCGTGCCCGACGCCGCATGGAAGGATGCGGTCTTCGCCGCCGCCATCATGTTCGCCGTCATGGCCTGTGCCTTCTTCTTCGGCCCCTTTGGTCCCGGCGGCCCACCCGATCCAACCATCATTCAGACGGCGCCGAAGCCTGACTTTCCCTTCCTCTGGATCTATGCGGTTCTTGCGTTCCTGCCACCATCGATCGAGACACCCGTCATCCTCGTCGTCCCCGTCCTCGGCATCGCTGCGCTTCTTCTTCTGCCGCTCTTCGCGAGCGAAGGCGAGCGCCACTGGGCCAAGCGGCCCATCGCCGTCCTTACCGTCTCTGTACTTGCCGTAAGCCTCGGCATCTTCACACGCCTCGGCACCTACACTCCGTGGAGCCCAATCATGGACGCATGGACCGCCGACCCCGTCCCGGTAAAGTATCTGCACGACCGCACTCCGCTGGAGATCCAAGGTGCCCTGGTCCTCCAGGACAAGCAGTGCCGTAACTGTCACGCTTTGGAAGGAAAGGGAGGCCAGCGCGGTCCTGCTCTCGACCAGGTCGCGACACGCATGACGCAGGACCAGATCATCCGTCAGGTTCTGCAGGGAGGAGGCAATATGCCTGCCTATGGCAACGCGCTCAATCCATCCGAGACTCAGGCGCTTGTCCTCTTTCTCATGACCCTCCGCGGTGATAACCTCGCACCCGCGAGGGATGCTTCGCGTGATCTCGCGCACGTCAGTGAACTGCAGGTCCCCGAGAAGAAAGCTCCGTAACCATGTCCGATGCGGCCCAAGACATCTTCGCGGAGTGGTCCCTGCCTCTCTCGCTGACCCTCACAATCCTGGTGACGGCGATCCTCTATGTGCGGGGCTGGTTCGCCATCCGAAAGACACGCTCCGCCCAGTTCCATAGCCTGCGCCTCGTATCCTTCCTCGCCGGCCTCGCAACTCTCTGGCTTGCCATTGGTTCACCTCTCGATGGCTTCGCCGACGCCATGCTCAGCGCGCATATGTGCGAGCATCTCCTCCTGATGTCCGTAGTCCCACCGCTTCTGCTCTACGGGTGGCCGGTGGTCCCGCTTCTGCGTGGGCTACCCGCGGTCGTGCGTGCAGTCATCGGTCCCTTCATACGTTCAGCGTCCTTGCGCCGTTTAGAGCACTGGCTCGTCACGCCGCTGGTTGCATGGCTCGCCATGAACATCACCTTCCTCGGCTGGCACGTTCCTGCCGCCTATGACTTCGCACTCGAGCATGAGAACTGGCATGACTTCGAACACATCTGCTTCCTGGGCACATCCATCCTCTTCTGGTGGTGCATCCTCCGGCCCTGGCCTTCTGCGCGACGAAGCAAGAGCTGGGGTATCCTGATCTACCTCATCTCTGCCGATATCGTGAACACCCTGCTCTCGGCCTTCCTGTCCTTCTGCGGTAGGCCCATCTATCCGTACTACTCTGGAAGGCCTAATCCATTGCATCTCACGTCGATCGACGACCAGATCCTGGGAGCGGTCATCATGTGGGTTCTGGGATCCTTGGCCTTTCTCATCCCTGCCGTGCTGATTGCCTATGAGTTGATCGAGCCGAAGAGACACACAACCAACTCCGTGATTTCTTCCCATAACTCGTCCCTGTTCGGGAGGCGCGTGTAGATCTATACTGCCTCCCTGCGATCTCAGGGAGGCACGCGCTGAGGGGGCATCGACGGAGGATATCTCCGGCAAAGCGCCGACCAAATAGCGGCACCTGTCGTCGAGCCTTTAGCGCCTCGTTGGCGGTACATCGTTCGTGTCAGGGTATTGTCCGCCTTAGTGGCTGATTGCAGAAGGGGGTAACGCTTCGTTGAACTTCTGCTGCGCGGCACTCGCCGCGGCACATGAGTCCCGGCGTATGAACTCTGTCGGGATCGTCAGCCGGCGAGGTTCGAGGTTGGGGTTGGCAATGCGCTCGAGAAGCAACTCCGCCATATGCCTGCCCACCTGTTCGGGAAACTCGCGAATGGTTGTTAGACCGGGATAGAGCAGGCCGCCGACCGTGTCGTTGCATCCTGCAACACTAATGTCCTCCGGTATGCGCCAACCTTGCTCGCGAAGCCCTTTGTACACGCCGCATGCGGTGGCGTCGTTCCCGGCAAAGATGGCGGTAACGGGCTCACCGGTCGAGAGCAGGTACTTCGTCCCCAGGTAGCCGATTTCGGTGTCATCCTTGGAATCGATGCTGCTGAAACGCGGCGTGAGGCCGGCCTCCTCCATCGATTGACGATAGCCGTCGTAATAGCGGGCAAACCACGGCAGGCGGGTGTTCCCAACGAACCAGATGTGCTGGTGGCCCAGGCTGATGAGGTAACGAGAGACGTCTCCGCCACCACGGGTCTCATCCGAGAAGACCACATCATTCTTCAGTTCCGTCGCCTCGCCGAGGATATTGTTGCCAAGAACAACATAACTGATCTCTTTTTGCTCCAGAAGTTCGAGAAAATTTGGGGAGGTATCGCCGGCGAGTATAACGCCACGTACCGAATCGCGGCGCTGAAGGACTTTGGGCAGATGTAGCTCTCGCGAAGAGACGTTGGGCGAGTACTGAAACGAGAAAAAGAAAAGGTCCCAGCCGTGCGCTGCACAGTAGGCCTCGGCCCCCACAAGGATGCTGGCGTGAAAAGGTGCGAGTGCCGACCGGTTGTTGAGCAGAAAGACCAGAGAGCCGGGCTTATTGCGGCGCTGCGGCGAGATCTCGAGCCTGGCGGCTGCCTCAAGGACCAGTTTTCGCATCGCGGGGTCGACGCGACTGCTTCCGTTCAGCACGCGTGACACGGTAGCCACGCTGACGCTGGTCGCGGCCGCGATCTCTTTCAGCCCCAGACTTCCTTTTCTGCCAGCACGTGTCGCTTTCATGCGGGGAAACCAACCTTACTCGATATTTTGGGGTCCATCTCGAACACTTTCGAGATGGAAACAGTAAAGCTTATGAAAATTTACCATACGAGAAAGAAAATCAGTCGCCCCGATGTCTCATTCGATATGGAATGCCTCGATCAACATTCCTTTGAGTTTCGATTCATTCATTTGCAGTGACTTGCCAGCGATATACGGGATCGTTTCTTCCCCTGAGATGAAGAGGCAAATCAAGCAGACCTCCAAAACTCTTTCCAGCACGACCATGCGATTTTCTCAACTATCTGGAAAATTATTCCATAAATGGAGAAATTTTCTGTTGACAGTCCTGTCATCAAGTCATACTTTGTACCTAGATTCCTGCCCCTCCTCCCCGTTCTGGGGTAAGTGCTCCAGAGCGGTACCGAAATCACGCTGGGCCACCCGTTCTTCCGGGAGGCAACGAGCCCGTGCATGCTGAACGTCACTCGTTTCCGCTCCAGGAAGGCCGGTAATTCTCGCTGTCAGACTGTTTCTCTAAGGAGTCCGATCTTGTCATTGCACTCTGCCTTCTCCCGTCTGTGTCTCATTTCCTATCAGCGTTTGGGTCTTCGCGTGATGGTCGTGCTGGTCGTGTTCTGCGCATCGTTGTCTCATCTCTTTGCGCAGGGGTTCGGCAGTATCCAGGGCACTGTAGTTGATACGAGTGGCGCGGTCGTGGTGGGTGCCAGTATCGTGGCGACGCAGACCAATACTGGCCAGCAGGCGACCGTGCCCACCAATGACAGCGGCCGGTTTACCTTTCCGCAGTTGGCGCCGACGCAGTACACGCTGAGGGTGACCTCTTCCGGCTTTGTCACCTACACGCAGAAGGGGATCACTCTTCAGGCGGATCAGTCGCTGATGTTGAATGTGGTGCTCAAGGTAGGTTCCTCCGGAGATGTCGTGACGGTGACAGCCGATGCCACGCAGGTAAACACCACAGACGGGGCGCTATCGCAGGTCGTCAACAGTGCACAGGTTGAAGAGCTTCCTCTGAACGGCCGCAATGCCGCTCAGCTCACGACCTTGGTTGCTGGTGCAGTAGCAGGGCCAAACGACGGTGCGGACCAGGGCGTCACGAAGACGTTTCCCGTTGTCGCCTCAACATCCATCAACGGGTCGCGCGTCTTTGAGACGAGCTACATGCTCGATGGTGGCAACAATGTCGACGAATACACCAACGTCAACGGACCGTTCCCGTTTCCGGATGCGTTGCAGGAGTTCAGCGTTCAGACCAGCAACTATAACGCGGAGTATGGGCAAAATGCCGGCGGTGTCGTCAATATCGTGATCAAGACCGGTCAAGCGAAGTATCACGGCGTACTGTTCGAGTATCTGCGCAACGGTGTCTTCAATGCCGCGTCGCCCTTTGGATACGTGCAGTCTTCCCAGACCACGCCTCCGGTCAAGACAGTGGACCCTTTGAAGAGAAACCAGTTCGGCGGCACCATCTCCGGACCTCTTGGCATTCCGCGCTTGGGCAAAGTTCCCAGCACCTTTTTTATGTTCGGCTACCAGAAAAGCTTGTGGCGCAACCAGACCCCGTCGAACGCTTTCGTACCCACGGATGCGGAGCGGACCGGCGACTTCTCCGCGCTGTTGACGGTGAATGCAAATAACCCGATCGGCGCGACGGAAAGCGTCAAGAACCCGTCCACAGGAACGAAGTATAAGAACAATATCGTCCCGACATCCGCCTTCGATCCGGCTGCTGTTGCGCTCTTGCAGGATCTACCGCACGCCACGGGCAACGGCCAGACGTACTATCGCGTGCCGCTGAAGGAAAATTTCGATGAGTACGTCACCAGAGTGGATCATAGCTTCAGCGACAAGGACCAGATGTTCGTGCACTTTTTCTCGGATGCCTTTCTCTATGGTGGCTATCTCGATCCGCGCAACCTTCTGACGTACACCGACGGCTCCAACATCGTGTACCGCAGTTCATTAATCTCGGAGACGCACGTCTTTACGCCGCATCTGCTGAACAACATCATCGTGAACTATATGCAGGAGCTGGCCCAGCGGCATGCGCCGGACAATGCGCCCGACCTCGCTGACTACGGCGTCAAGATCTGGCAGCCGGACCTCAAGGCGATCGAGCGCCTGAAGGTGAAAGGTTACTTTAGCCTCGGCGCCAATCCGTATGCGCAGTTCCAGCGCAACAGCTATAACCTGTCGGACGATGTCCACTGGGTGCGTGGCAACCACAACTTCGCCTTCGGGGGACGCATCGAGCTTAGCAAGATCGACAACGGCGGCCCCTACCAGGAGCCCGGCCTGTTCACGTTCAACAAGCGCGCCGGTGATGGCGCTGCCAGCTTCCTGCTAGGTTCGGTGACCACATTTGTGCAGGGCGCAGGAACATACAGCGCTCTTCGCAACAAGTTCTCGGGCTTCTATGCGCAGGATTCGTGGAAGCTCACACGCCGACTCTCGCTCAGCTACGGTCTGCGGTATGAGCCGTATTTACCCTGGACCGAGGCAGGCAAGCGTACGGAGGTGTTTGACCCTGCGGCTTATGCCGCGCACAGGACTTCGTCGATCTATGTGAATGCACCGGCAGGCCTGCTGTTTCCGGGCGATCAAGGCGTTGAGCCGCAGGGCTACAGGCCGCTCTTCAGCAACTTTGAGCCGCGTCTCGGCTTTGCGCTCGATGTCTTCGGTGATGGCAAGACCTCATTGCGTGGTGGTGGCGGTGTCTTCTACGACAGCCGCACGCAGGGCACCTACAGCTCGAACGCCGCTCAGGTGACACCATTCGGGGTTTCGGTGCAGTACACCAATCCGGTGGGCCCATTCTCGAATCCCTATCAGGGCATCACGAATCCCTTTCCAACACCGACCAACCTTGCCACCAACGGAGTCTTTCCGCTGCCAGTGCAGGTGTTCACTTACAACGCCAACGGCTATCTGCCTCCGCCGGTGACCTATCAGTGGAATCTGGGTATGGAACAACAAATCACGAATAACCTGATGAGCCGCATCGCGTATGTGGGTTCGCGCTCCACGCACCTTACCACCTTCCTCGAAGAGAACCCAGGCCAGGCCAATACCTCCGGGACGGATGGCGCGCGACTCTATCCGAACTTCTCCACGATCACCAACACCAATAACGGAGCCAATGCCACCTATCACTCGCTGCAGGTGACTATGCAGCAGAGGCTCTCGCATGGCCTTACCTACTCGTTCAACTACACATGGGCGAAGTCGCTGGATGATGTGCCGTACGATCCCGGTGACCTCTTGAGCTACGTATACCCCATCTATTACCCGAACTTCCGCAGCCTCGATCAGGGGCGTTCGGACTTCGACCGTCGTCATGTTTTCTCAGCGTCGTATGTATGGAAGCTGCCGAAGCTGAACTCCCAGGCTGCAGTGCTGCGCGCGCTGGTCAACGGCTGGGAGACGACGGGCATTGTGCAGGTGCAGTCTGGCGATGCACTCACCATCATCTCGACGGCGGATACTTCCGATACCGCCATCGGCCAGGACCGTGCCCAGTTCAACGGTACCAAAGCCTATGGCGGTGGAAGCTGCACCTCCAGCAGCGGGCCCTGCCGGAACTTCCTCAACGTTTCCGCCTTCTCAAGCCCGGCATATGGAAGCTTTGGCAACATGGGCAAGGGGGCTCTTACGGGACCGGGCTATGTGAACTGGGACTCGGGCCTGTATCGCGTCTTTCCAATCTACGCACAGACCGTTCTCCAGTTCCGCGCGGAGTACTTCAACGTGTTGAATAAGACGAACCTCGCCGACCCTGTGAACGATGTAGCCGCATCCGGATTCGGCAATATCATAAGCAATGGTGGATACACGCCGCGCATCGCGCAGCTCTCACTCAAACTGCGCTTCTAACCAGACCAGGCGGCACTGACGTTGATGACTCACACCATTTTCTATCTTCGCCCCGTGGCCAGACGTTGGCTGTTGCCTTTGGTCTTGTCAGGGGCGTTTTCGGCAGCCGTGGCTCAACAGGCATCCGTGGCCGACGCGGATAGATCGTTACCCAACGATCTATCCGTGGGTGTTGTCGAACAGACGATGAAGGCCCATCCGGTGCTCGCGAGTCTGGGCAAGTGGAACTACACGCGCGCCCTTACGCTTTATGCCATTGAGAAGGTCTACGAGAGAACACACGACCTCCGGTATCTGCACTACGTACAGGGGTGGGCCGACGCGCATGTGAGTGCGAAGGGAGAGATCGACGAGCCACTGGTTGACCTGGACAATATGCTTCCAGGCATCCTCATGCTGTCGCTCTATCGCGATACGGGTGAGGAGCGCTATAGGATAGCGGCACAGACGATTCGGCGTCGCTTCGATACGTATCCGCGCACGAAGGACGGTGGCTTGTGGCATGGGGCAGGCGTCGAGCATACGCACCAGCTATGGCTGGATGGCATGTTCATGTCGATGCCTTTCCTCGTGCAGTATGGAGAGATGTTCGGTGATCAGAAGTACGCCTATCGCGAAGCCTCGAAGCAGTTGCTGCTCTATGCGTCACATCTCAACGATCCAAAGACCGGCTTGCTCTTCCACGCTTATGACGAGCTGGGCACCGAGCCCTGGGCGCAGCCCGTCACCCACCATTCCTCATTCTTCTGGGGGCGCTCCATCGGTTGGTATGGCGTGGCGCTGGTCGAGGTTCTGGAGACGATGCCCAAGAACGATCCGGACCGCCCCAAGCTAATGGCTCTTGTGCGTCAACTAGCGGCGGCATTTGAGCGCTACCAGGATCCGCATACGGGGCTTTGGTTCAACGTGGTCGACAAGGCGGATGAGCCCGGTAACTGGCTGGAAACCTCGGCATCGTCAATGTTTATCTATATGCTCTCGAAGGGCGTAGAGCGTGGGTATATCGAGCCGAAGTACGCGGGGATCGCCTGTAAGGGATACCGCGGCATGCTGACGAAGCTGATCGCCAATCCTGAAGGCCGTGTGAGTGTGACGGCCATCTGCGCCGGAACGGTGGTTGGAGATCTTGCCTACTATTTGAAGCGTCCCGCCAACACGGACGATCTGCATGGCATTGGCGCGTTCATGCTGATGAGCGAGCAGATGAAGAACACGCCGTGCGCCCGAACGAATGCGAGTCGTTGAGTCGGAATTTTTAGCTGGTCTAGGAGCATTATGCTGAAGAAACAATCACTGCTGATATTCCTTACCATCCTTACGCTCGCGGGCGCTGGACACGCACAAACTCCGATCGCCGATCTCGATCACGATGCCAAGATCCGCGCGGACATGGTGCGCTTCGATCCGCACTATCGTGAGCTCATGACGCAGCGCAGGAAGCTGCTCAAACCGATGGCGGCGGAGATCACCGCGCGTGAAGCGGCTGGAAAGAAGGTTGAATGCTCCCATGACATCATGATTGAGACGCGTTTCCTGATGGGCTATACCGCAGACTTCCCGGCGATCGATCAGCATCTGGAAAGCCTGAAAGAAAGCCTGCTACATCCGGAGCTCGAGACGCACGCCGAGGAAGAGAGCCCGCAGGACGGCACATGGGGTGGATGCTTCACCATCTGGTGGGAGCGCCTCGATGCCTCCTATGATGTGTTACAGATGAAGAAGGCGAACGGCATCCAGCCGAAATACCGCTTCAGCGTGCTCGACCGCGTGAACTCGCCGGAGAAGCTGAAAGCCTACTTCGATTCCATCACCGAGTCCGATGTCGCGCACACCGGAATTGACAAGCGCAAGGAGCTCAACTTCGCGTATGTCGATCTTATCCGGCTCATCATGGCGGACGAGCCGGCGGGCTATCTCTGGGCACCAGGCATGAAGAACACACTTCTCGATCTGGTGCTCCACAAGTATCGCAACCAAAAGACGGGCTGGTGGGGAGAGAGCTACCTCCATGAGGGCAAGCGCGAGCAGGCCGATGACCTCAGCGTCACCTTCCACATCGTACAGTCCCTCAACAACGATGTTCCGATGAAGCGCGAACTGGCCACGACGCTCTTCGCGGTGAAGGATGTGGACTACCCGGTGGGTTGGTATGAGCATGGAGTGCAGACCAACCACAACAACATGGACGTTATCGTCCTCATGGGTGCAAGCTGGAGCGCCATGACGCCCGAACAGCAGAAGCGGACCAAGACTGAGATCGCCAGCATGTTGCACTGGTGCCTCACCGAGTCGCTGCAGCCCGATGGATCCTTCAAGGGCGCCGGCGACGCCGATTCCATCGAAGAAGACGAACACTTCGGAGCGAACTTCCTCGCACGCATCGGCTACTTCAACAAAACCAGACGCTTCTGGACCGATCAGGACTTTCCCGAGGCTGAAGCCAATCGCAAGCGTATCGTAGGCTTCATCGAATCGCACATAAGCACCGGCGCCGCCGGTGGAGCGTACTACACCAGCTCTCTCCAGGAAATCGCGAAATAGTCATCAAGAGGAAAAGATGATGGACGTGTCGCACAGTGCTCCGCCACGCCGTACCAGCAGCATTCGCTGGTGGATCTGTGTGCTCCTCTTCGCCTCGACGGTGATCAACTATCTCGACCGGCAGTCGCTCGCCTTGCTCGCGCCAAACCTCAAGCAAATGTTCCTCTGGGATAACCGCGATTACGCGCAGCTCGTCATCGGCTTTCGCGTCACATACACCGTAGGCCAGGTCTTCTGGGGGCGACTGCTCGACCGGGTGGGCACGCGTAAGGGCGCAACCATCAGCGTAGCGCTCTACTCGGTAGCATCCATGCTGACACCCTTGGCCGGCGGGCTGAGCTCGTTCCTCGGATTTCGCTGTCTGCTGGGCGTGGGCGAATCGGGCAACTGGCCGGCCGCAACAAAGGCAGTCTCCGAGTGGTTTCCCGCGCGTGAGCGTGGATTGGCAACGGCCTTCTTCGATAGTGGCTCTTCGCTCGGCGGTGCTATCGCTCCGTTCCTCATCTTCTGGATCTACAGGCACTGGGGCTGGCGTGCTGCGTTTGCAGTTCCAGGTTTGCTCGGAGTGGTGTGGCTTCTGGTGTGGCGCTGGTTCTATCACCAGCCTGAGCAGCATCCGATGATCTCCGCTGAAGAGCTCTCCATGCTCCAGGAAGAGAAACGCCTCGCCGGAACGGATAGTGCGGACGAACCAGTCTCGCTGAAGTCATTGCTTGCTCTGCGTGAGACATGGGGATGCATCGCGGCACGCGCTCTCACTGATCCCGTATGGTTCTTCATCACCGACTGGTTCCCCATCTATCTCGTGAGCAAAGGCTTTGCGCTGAGCAGCAGCCTGCTGGCTGTATGGGTTCCGTTCCTCGCGGCCGATGCGGGAAGCTATGTTGGCGGCCTGGTCTCCGGTTGGCTCATCCAGCGTGGATGGCCTCTTTTGCCGGCTCGCAAGGCAATCGTCGTAGCGGGCGGCATCGGCACCCTGTTCCTTATCCCCACGATCTTCGCAACCAATCTGCTTGTGCTGACCGCACTATTCGGCATCGCCACCTTCTCCTACCAAGCCTTCTCCGTGATGGCAAACGTCTTGCCTCCGGACCTCTATCAGCCCCGAGGGGTTGCGACGGTCAGCGGTCTCTCGGGCACCGCAGCCGGCATCGGCACAATCATCGGCTACGAAGCCATCGGATATTTCAGCGATGCGCGCAGCACATCCGGCACACACGCCTTTGACCCCATCATGATCGTATGCGGGCTGGTCCCGTTTGTCGGAGCTTTGCTTGTGGTGTGGCTGATCCGGCCTCAACGCTCGGCCTCCACCGCACTCAAATCTGTCTGACGTACACGCAGGGAGACCATCTTGAAGTTGTCTGCCATCATCCGCTCCGCGCTTTTTCTTACCCTGGGCACCACCGCTTTCCCGCAGGAGCCCGCCCTCGTCCCGCTCCCGCGCGAGGTGCGCTCGCTCGGCTCCATCTCACTGGCCCATGGACTGAATATCTCCGTGCCGGGCGGCGACGCCGAAGACAAGGCAGCCGCCGCCGATCTCGCCGGGACGCTAAAAGAGCGTGGCATACAGCCTTCCGCCAGGCCTTCGGTCCACATTATTTTCCTGCGCGTCACAGTTCGCTCTGCCGCCGCCATCCTTGCTCGCAATCACATTGAACTCACTCCCGCCATGCACGATGAGGGATACGCCATCGTGAGCGAGGGCAATACAACGTACGACATAGCCTCCACCTCTGCCGGCATCTTCTATGGTGCCCAAACCCTGGCACAACTCATCACCGTCGATCACTCCGTCGCGATGCTTCACGCTGTTATCCTCCGCGACTGGCCCGCGATGAAATACCGCGGCCTTTCACACGATCTCTCTCGCGGCCCAATCTCGACGCTTGCCTTTCAGCAGCACATCATCCGAGTCCTGGCCCAGTTCAAGGCGAACATCTACTCGCCCTATTGCGAGGTGTCACTCGCCTATCCTGGCAATCCCTTGCCCGCCCCGTACCACGGAGCCATGACGCCCGCCGACGTGGCAGCGCTGGTTGCCTATGCGAAGCCGTACCACGTCACCATCATTCCCGAGCAGGAGGCCTTCGGCCATCTGCATCACGCGCTCATGTTCGAGCAGTATTCGAGCCTGGCCGAAACACCGCACGGCAGCGCTCTCGCTCCTCAGGCACTAGGCTCCATCGAGCTCATCGATCAATGGTTCCGGCAAATCGCGACGATGTTTCCCGGCCCCTTTCTTCATGTCGGCGGAGACGAGGTCAACGAACTTGGCCTCGGCCAGTCGAAGGAGCGTGTCGCGCAGCAGGGTGAGCCCAAGACCTACATGGACTTTCTCATGCGCATCCACGCGCAGCTTCAGCCTCTGAAGAAGAAGCTGCTCTTCTGGGGCGATATTGCGATGTCCCATCCGGACCTGGTGAAGAAGCTGCCCAGCGACATGATCGCAGTCGCTTGGGACTACGACCCGCGTCCCCAGGGGTTCGACAAGTGGATTCGTCCTTTCACCGACATCGGCATGGAGACTTGGGTTGCGCCTGGCATCAATAACTGGAACCGCATTTATCCCAACAACGATGAGGCGTTGCGGAACATTCAGGGCTTCGTCTCCGATGGGCAGCGACTCGGAGCCACGGGTGAACTGAACACCATGTGGAACGTCGATGAGGATAACGAAGGGCTCTTCAATAACAATTGGTATGGGGTACTCTTCGGGGCGGCCGCAGGTTGGCAGCCAGGCTCCTCGAGCATCCCGGTCTTCCACCAGTCCTTCGGACAAGTCTTCCACGGAGACTTCAGCGGCAAGCTGAACCAGGCACAACTCGAACTCACCGAGGCCAGCATGGCGTTCCGCAAAGCCGGCTTCAAGTATGGAGCGATGACGGATCTTTTCTGGGCCGATCCTTGGTCGGAGCAGGGAAGACTTGACTCAGCGAAGATCCTTCCCGTGGCTCACACGATCCGCATGCACGCCGAGCGCGCCATCACGCTCATTCACGAGGCGCAAGTATCCGCTCCGTTACGTGAACCGGACGCCCTGAATGCCATGGAAATTGCCGCCAGGCGCATCGATTTTGTGGCCTATAAGTTCCAGATGGCCGACGAGATACTCACTGCCTACCGGCAAGCCGTCGAACAAAACAACGGGACGAAGGCCAAGGGCGCACCGCTCTTCCATATCAGCTACTTTTACCAGGACCTCATCTCCACCTACGGGCAGCTCCGCGATATGTACCAGGACGCGTGGCAAAAGGAAAACCGCTCCTACGCGTTGCAAAACGTGATGGTCCACTACGACATGAGTATGCAGCTATGGATGCTGCGCAGCGACCTCTTTCGCGACGCGAAGCTTCACTTTACCCAGACCAGGATTTTGCCTGTTCCTCAAGAGCTTGGCATGCCAGCCTACAGGTGAAGCCAGCGGTCCGTACTGACAGGTTTCTAACAGTTGCAGATGCCCAGCCTATCCAGGGACGATGATTGGGGCTTCGCAGTCCCTCCAGCGGCTGAAAGAAGCCCTCCTGGTTGTTCTCGATCTTCCGCGTATATCTCAAACCGGCCTCAAGGCGCTTGGAGTTACAGGCAATGCCGGATGGCATACGTTCCGTCATTCCTAAGCGGCGATCCTGAAGTCGCATGGGAAGATGTGAAGACCGTCCAAAACCTTCTTCGCCACGCCAACAGCAGCATCACCCTGAATCTCTATGCTCAAGCCGTGACGGATCAAACGTTCGGCACAGAGCAGGGTCTGCCGGCTGATGTTTGAGCCAGGAAGAAGAGGAGGGTCCGAAGAATGGGTTTTATTATCGGACGGCGATGTTTTTGGTGGGTGTGCGGTAAGTCATTGAAGCGATTTGGCGTCCCCGACGGGATTCGAACCCGTGTTACCGCCGTGAAAGGGCGGTGTCCTAGGCCACTGGACGACGGGGACGCGACTCTGCCGCAGTACTCAGAATACTCGGTGCTTCATGCTGGGTCAAGGGCTTTGAGGGCCGCGAGCAACAACGGGCCAGCCTGGGAGACGGTGCCTGCGCCCAGTGTGATGATGAGCGAATTTGGCTGGGCGCGCAGGGCTAGACGTTTCACCGCCCCGTCCATCGTGGGCGCATACTCAACCGAGTCTTTGCGGCGAGACATCTCCGCGGCCAACGCGGCAGCCGTAACGCCTGCGATCGGGGCTTCGCCTGCGGAATAGATGTCCACCATTTCTACCGTGTCGGCGTTTTCGAAGGCGGTGAGGAACTCCGTCCAGAGATCGCGGGTGCGGGTGTAACGATGCGGCTGGAAGAGCACGTGGATCGCGGAGTAACCGCAGTCCTTCGCAGCGCTCAGTGTGGCGAGTACCTCCGTTGGGTGGTGCCCGTAGTCATCGACGACCGTCACGCCGTTGGCTGTGCCCTTGGTCTGGAAGCGTCGGTCGACCCCTCGGAAGGAGGCGAGGCCCTTGGCAATCTTCTCCGGGCTGAGGCCAAGTTGGATGCCGATGGCGATGGCGGCGGTCGCGTTGAGAACGTTGTGACGGCCTGGAACGTGAAGGTTGAACGGTCCCATGAGGAGGCCGTGATAATTGACGTGAAATGTAGAGTGTGCGCTCTCGGAACGGGGGAGCATACTCACCTGGAAGTCGGCATCGGAGCTGAGCCCGTACGTGTGGACGCGGTGTCGGACACGGGGCAGGATGGCCCGCAGCATCGCGTTGTCCACGCAGGCCGTGATGGCCCCGTAAAAGGGCACCTTGTCCATGAACTCAACGAAGGCGGATTCAACGTCGGCCATGTCGCGATAACAGTCCATATGTTCGCGGTCGAGGTTGGTCACAATCGCGAGGATGGGGAAGAGTTTCAGGAATGAGCGGTCGCTCTCGTCGGCTTCGGCCACCAGATACTGCGAACTTCCCAGCCGGGCGTTCGACCCAAGGGCATCAACGCGTCCCCCGACGACGACGGTAGGGTCGAGGTCGCCACCCGCAAGGACAGCCGCGACCATGGACGTCGTGGTCGTCTTGCCGTGCATGCCTGCAACCGCTATCCCGTACTTCAGGCGCATAAGTTCAGCGAGCATCTCGGCACGCTGGATGACGGGTACCTTACGTGCGTGCGCTTGGAGAACCTCGGGGTTGTCCTTGGCAACGGCGGAGCTGGTGACCAGAACATCGGCGTTCGAAGCGTTTTCGGCGCGATGACCTTCAAAGATCGTGGCCCCCAGCGATTCCAGCCGAGCGGTCGCGGGTGACCGGCGAAGGTCCGATCCGGAGACGGTATAGCCCATGGTAAGCAGTATCTCCGCGATACCGCTCATGCCAATGCCGCCGATGCCGATGAAGTGGATCCGCTGCGTGGGAGCGAAGAGAAAATGGCCTGGTACGAACATCTGTTCACTCTATCAGCGGTGGCCGGATGCGCAAGAGACGAAAAGGCCGGAGGTTCGTCCCTCCGGCCTTTCATGCGTGGATGCTAAAAGTCTACTGCTGAGGAGGTGGTGGTGGGCCGTCGCCGCCCCGCCCACCCATGCCGCGCTCACGCTGGCGCGCCAGCATGGCGTCGTACTTGGGCTTCTGGTCGTCGTTCAAAACGGCGCGAATCTTGGCCTCGCTGGCGGCGCGCATGGCCATCATCTTGTCGCGCTTCTGGTCCTGGGGGGTAGCGGTGTCCTCCCGCAGTGCCATCATCTCCTTCCGGTTGTCGGCCTGGATCGTCTTGATCTGCGCGACTTGGTCCGGCGCGAGATTAAGTGCCCTGGTCATCATTTCGAGCTGACGCTCGGGGTTCATGCGTCCGCCGGGACCGCCCGGAGGTGGACCCTGCTCGCCGGATGGCGGCGGGGGAGGGGTGTCCTGCGCGCGCAGGGAAACGGCACCAATGGATAGCGTACAAAGCGCCAGTGCGGCGACGCGCACTGCATTGCGGGGGAAGTTCTTCATGGTGATGCCTCTTTTCAGTCGTGCTGGTGATGGCGATCGTGCTGCGTGTGAAGAGTAGCCCGGGGCGAGAACGCCCTTGGTCCTTCGGGAGCTTCGGTGAGAAAGCATACCCCAGCGAAGTGCTAATGCGTACAGACGATGGCTGGCTGAAAAGGTTCCGGCGAAGGCGATAAAAAGCGTCCCTTATCGCGAAGCAGCTTTGATGGGACTTCGACGCCAGGCTTGGACTCTCGCTAAATCCCGCGTTCCGATTGAAAACAAAAGGGATCGCCCTTCTTGGCGGCGTAGGCTTCCACCACCTCAAGAAACGCCCGTGCCGCGTGCGACAGCGTCGCCTGGCGCCGGTAGATGAGTCGGAGTTTCCGTTCGAGCTGAAGTTCGGGAATGGGAATCTGGATAAGCGAGCCATTCTCCACCTCGGACTGCACGGTCAGTCCCGGGACCAGCGCAACGCCGTTCGACATCTCGACGAAGCGCTTGATCGACTCAATGGTGGGCAGTTCCACACCCATGTGGAGCTGCGTCTTGTGCCGTTTGAAGGCCTGCACCACCTTGAGCCGCTGGGGAGAGGCGACGTTATGGGCGATGAAGTTCTGCGTTCCAAGCTCGCGGATCGATACCTGCTCGCGTTTGGCCAGGGGATGCCCGGGAGCGACAACGAACTGGAGCTCGTCGCGATAGACGACGACGGACTTCACCTGAGGATCTTCCGGGCGGAAGCTGACGATACCGATCTCCACCGAGTGCGAGAGTACGTCGTCCGGAATCCGGCTAGCGAGCTCGCGGCGCACGGCGATCTTGATCCGCGGATTCTGGCGGCGGTACTCGTCCAGTAGGGGAAGAAGGTACAGGCACGTGTACTCGTTGGCCGCGAGCGAGAGCTTGCCGCGATGCAGTTCACGCAGCTCGGTCAGGGCGGATTCGGCCTCACTACGCAGATTCAGCAGCTTGGCCGCATAGTCGCGCAGCACGGCGCCGGCATCGGTCAGGGTGCCGTCGCGCGACGATCGCTCAAAAAGAACCTCACCCAACTCCGACTCGAGTTTCGCGATAGCCTGCGATACCGCCGGTTGGGTACGATGCAGGCGGGCCGCGGCACGAGAAAAGCTGCGCTCTTCAGCAACGGCAAGGAAGGTTTCTAAGACGAAGAGGTCCAACGGGGTGCATCTCCTGTTCGGTGCGCGGCCCTCTAAGGATGGCCGATGCTGTCATTAGAATGCATGATACTGATTTGCGCACGCATAAGACCGGATTATGATGAATGAAGTTCGAGAGGCAGTCCTTATGGTAGAGACCGACGTAAAGCACACTGACGGAATCGTATTCTTCGACACGACGCTGCGGGATGGCGAACAATCCCCCGGATGCACCATGCATGCGGACGAAAAGCTGCGTCTTGCTCACCAGTTGGCGGCACTTGGCGTGGACGTCCTGGAAGCGGGATTCGCCATCGCGTCGACCGGCGACTCGGAGTCAATCCGGGCGATCGCCCGTGATGTGAAGGGTCCGAGGATCACCTCGCTCGCACGCTGCAAACGAGAGGACATCGAGGCCGCGGCGTATGCGATTGAGCCGGCAGCGAAGAATCGTATCCATGTGTTTCTGGCGTCGTCCGATCTCCATCTGGAAGCCAAGCTGAAGATCACCCGGGCCCAGGCGCTGGAGCAGGCGGCGGAGTCCGTCCGTCTCGCTTGCACGTACAGCGACGATGTCGAGTTCTCCGCGGAGGATGCGACCCGTACCGATCCAGATTTCCTGACGCAGATCGTCACCGTCGCCGTCCAGGCCGGTGCGAAGACCATCAATCTTCCCGACACCGTGGGCTATACGACGCCCGCTGAGTACACGCGTCTGTTCCAACGGATCAAGGCGACGGTGCCCGGTATTGAAAACATCATCCTCTCCACGCATTGCCACAACGATCTCGGCATGGCGGTCGCAAACTCCCTGGCCGGTATTGAAGGCGGCGCGCGGCAGGTAGAATGCACCATCAACGGCATTGGCGAGCGCGCGGGCAATGCGGCGCTCGAGGAGATTGCCGCAGCATTGATGGTGCGGCGCGATGTCATGCCTTACACCAACAACATCGTGATGACGCAGCTCTACCCGACGAGCAAGATGTTGGCGGAGACAATCAGCTTCGGTTGCTCGCCAAACAAGGCCGTCGTTGGTGCCAATGCCTTCGCGCATGAATCCGGCATTCACCAGCACGGCATGATGGCGAACCCGCTCACCTACGAAATCATGACGCCAGCCTCCGTCGGAGTTGCCGCAACCAACATGGTGTTGGGGAAGCACAGCGGACGACGCGCACTGGCGGACAGGCTGTCTGCCCTGGGGCATGTACTCGACCGGGAAGAACTGGATGCCGTGTATGGCCGGTTTACGGCGTTGGCCGACCGGAAGAAGTCGATCTACGACCAGGACCTGCTGGGATTGCTGAAAGCGGAGTCTCCTGTTCTCGCACCCGTTTTAGACATGTAACCAGATTGGCAACTTTTTTGATTGAGGGATTCTGAATGCGTTTGAAGATCGTTGTTCTGGCCGGCGATGGAATTGGACCTGAGGTAACGCGGGAGGCTACGAGTATTCTGCGTGCGGTCGCCGAGTTCGGTGGGCATGAGTTTACCTTCGTCCCGGCTCTGCTTGGTGGCGTGGCGATCACGGCCGAGGGCACGCCGTTGCCGCAGGCTACGTTGGATGTCGCGCTCGATTCGGACGCTGTCTTACTCGGCGCCGTGGGTGACAACAAGTTCAACGCGCTTTCGCCCGACAAGCGGCCAGAGGCTGGCCTGCTACAGATCCGTCAGGCACTCGGTGGATTCGCCAACCTGCGTCCCTCGGTCGCGTACCCTGCGCTTGCCGAGAACTCGCCGCTTCGCCCCGAGGTCACCAAGGGGGCGGACATTCTCTTCGTACGTGAGCTTCTGGGCGGCCTGTACTTCGGCGCGCCCCGTTGGTGGAATCGCGACACGAACGAAGCCATCAACACGATGCGCTATACGAAGGACGAGGTTGTCCGCGTCGCAAAAGTAGCGTTCGAACTCGCGTCCAAGCGCAAGAAGAAGGTGACCAGCGTCGACAAGGCGAACGTCCTCGAAGTATCCCAGCTTTGGCGTGCCGTGGTCACGGAGGTCGCGAAGGACTATCCCGAGGTGACGCTCGAGCACCAGCTCGTCGACTCCATGGCCATGCACCTCATGAACACGCCTCGTAGCTTCGATGTGGTGCTGACGGAAAACCTCTTCGGAGACATCCTCTCGGATGAGTCCGGCGTCATCACCGGCTCCCTCGGCATGCTGCCTTCGGCGACCATTGGCGGCAAGGTCAATCTGTATGAGCCCGTACACGGCTCGGCCCCTGACATCGCGGGAACAGGCAAGGCGAATCCGCTGGGCGCCATCCTGACCGCGGCGATGGTGCTCCGTCACTCCGCCGGTCTTGAAGCCGATGCGGCGGCCATCGAAGCAGCCGTGGCGCAGGTGCTCGAAGCAGGGCATCGCACTGCGGATATCGCTCGCGGCTCCAACCAGCAGGTCGTGACGACCGAGCAGATGGGCAAACTGGTGCATGAGGCTTTGGCCCACGCGCTCGATCGTCAACAGTCGATGCACGGTGTTTAGGAAGAAGAGCCTGTAATCCTATGCGTTACCTATTCCAACTCGTCGCTGCTTGCGCTTTGCTCCCCGGCTTTGCCTCCGCGCAACTGCTCGGCTCCACGGGGCTTGCCCCGAAGGAGCAGAAGAAGAAAGCGCATCGCGACAACGTGGAGTGGATGTGGCAGTACTCGCCGCCGCCCGCAGACGGCCGCGAAAACGAGTTGCTGCAGGATCCAAGGTTTGTGCCGTTTCTGCAGTCCTATCTGACGGCTCCCCAGGCGTTCTGGGGACCGCAGCAGGGGCCACGCAAGAGCCTCGCGGATACCGCGTTCGACTTTCTCGCCGTGCCCGGTCAGGTCATTGCAGACAGCGAACGCTACATCACAGTGACGGGCTGCGTCTTTCATTTTTGTTCGAATCGCGGTCTACTCTGGGTTGATCTAAACGCGAAGGATCCGCTGGTCATCTTCGCCGCGATCGACTGGACGACCGAGAACAGGACGCCAGACGATCCAGCCGCAACCTATACCGTCTGGATCTTTTCGGACCAGACCCTCAGCGCGAAGTCGGACGATAAAAACCGCGTTCCTCCTGCATTTTTGAAGAGTATTGCCCGTTGGACCGCAGCACCTGTTCCCGGGCAGAAGCATCTGCAGAACATTACGACAGCGGTGCTGGTCGACCCCGACGGGACACCGCATCAACTCCCTCCGGATGCTCTCGGAGTGACCAGTACCGAAGTGAAGGGGAAGTAACGATGAGTGAGATGAAGCCGCGCACGTTGTTTGAAAAGGTATGGGATCAGCATCTGGTGGCATCGCCCGCCGGAGAGCCCTCGCTGCTCTATATCGACCTGCACCTCGTCCATGAGGTAACGAGCCCGCAGGCCTTCGACGGCCTCCGTATGGCTGGCCGCAAACTCCGCCGCCCAGACCGCACGGTCGCAACGGTCGATCACAATGTGCCGACTTCAAGCGTGCAGGATCGTCTCGTGATCGCCGACCAGATCGCGTCGCGCCAGATAGACGCCTTGCGCCGCAACTGCGCCGAATTTGGCGTTGAGCTCTACGACGTGCAATCGCGTGAGCAGGGAATCGTCCACATCATCGGACCTGAACTCGGTCTCACCAAGCCCGGCATGACCATCGTCTGCGGCGACTCGCACACCAGCACGCACGGCGCATTCGGCGCTCTGGCCTTCGGCATCGGCACCAGCGAGGTGGAGCACGTGATGGCCACTCAGACCCTGCCGCAGGATAAGCCGAAGACCTTCCGCATCACCGTGGACGGCGATCTACCCTATGGCGTCACCGCCAAGGATATCGTCCTGCACATCATCGGCGAGATCGGCACTGCAGGAGCGACCGGCTATGTCGTCGAGTATGCCGGCTCGGCCATCCGTGCGCTTTCGATGGAAGGCCGCATGACGATCTGCAACATGAGCATCGAGGCAGGAGCTCGCGCCGGCATGATTGCTCCCGATTCGGTGACATATGCTTACCTCGAAGGACGCCGCTTCTCTCCCAGGGGCGAAGCGTGGTCTGAGGCCGTCTCGCATTGGTCCACGCTTGCTACGGACGAAGGCGCAACGTTTGACCGCGAACTCGTCATCGACGCCGCTACCCTGACCCCGACAGTCACCTGGGGCACCTCTCCCGGCATGGTCACCGGTATCGGTTCGACCGTACCTCTCGCCGACCCGAATGCCAGCGAGGCCGATCGCAAAGGCTTCGAGCGCGCCCTGGAATACATGGATCTCAAGCCAGGCACGCCGATGGAAGAAATCGCCATCGACCGCGTCTTTATTGGTTCCTGCACCAATGCCCGCATCGAGGATCTACGCGCGGCGGCCAAGCTGATTGAAGGCTACCACGTTGCGACGACCGTCTCCGCAATGGTCGTCCCCGGCTCACAATCCGTGAAGGCACAGGCCGAAAAAGAAGGTCTCGACATCGTTTTCAAGACCGCTGGCTTCGACTGGCGCGAGCCCGGATGCAGCATGTGTCTCGGTATGAATCCAGATATCCTCGCACCCGGCGAGCGTTGCGCTTCCACCTCGAACCGCAACTTCGAAGGCCGCCAGGGACGCGGTGGACGCACCCATCTCGTCAGCCCGGTCATGGCTGCCGCCGCCGCCATCGCCGGTCACTTTACCGATGTCCGCAAGTGGGAGTTCAAGGGAGGTTCGCGCTAATGATCGCCATCAACACACTCACCTCCATCGCCGCGCCGCTCGATATCTCAAACATCGATACCGACCAGATCATTCCAAAGCAGTTCCTCAAGCGCATCGAGCGCACAGGCTATGGCGAGTTTCTCTTCTTCGACTGGCGCCGCATTCAGGAAGGTCCCGATACCGGCAAGCCCGACCCGTCGTTCGCGCTGAACGCCCCGGAATACGCGGGGGCCAAGATCCTGATTGCGGGCAAGAACTTCGGCTGCGGCAGCTCACGCGAACATGCCGCCTGGGCCCTTACGGATTTTGGCTTTCTTGCCGTCATCGCCCCTAGCTTTGCCGATATCTTCTTTTCGAACGCCGGCAAGAACGGCATGATCCTCGTCCGTCTCTCGGAAGAGGACGTGAACCTCTTGACGCATCGCAGCCAGACGAATCCTAAGCATACGATCACAATCAACCTTGAGGCCCAAACCGTCACCGACGACCAGGGCTTCTCCGGCACCTTTGAAATCGATCCCTTCCGTAAGTACTGTCTGCTGAACGGACTCGACGACATCGGCCTCACCCTCCGCCACGAAGCCGAACTCGACGCCTTCGAAAGCAAACACGATGCCGCCTTCTGGTCCGCGCCCCGCGTCACGGCATAAGCAACACAAAAAGTCACAAAATAAGAAAAGGACGACATGAACCCGAAGAAGTATTCAGTTCCGTTGACGGAAGGTCCCAGCCGGGCCGCAGCGCGCTCTTACCTGCGCGGAGTGGGTTTCTCGAAGGAAGATCTGCACAAGCCCATCATCGGCGTAGCCAATACCTGGACCGAGATCGGCCCTTGCAACTTCCATCTGCGGGATGTTGCCGCAGCCGTCAAGCAGGGCATCCGCGATGCCGGCGGAACGCCGATGGAGTTCAATACCGTCACCATCTCGGATGGCATCACGATGGGCACCGAAGGCATGAAGGCCTCGCTGATCTCACGTGAGGTCATCGCCGACTCCATCGAACTCGTCGCGCGCGGCAATCTCTTCGACGGCATCGTCTGCATCGCTGGATGCGACAAAAACATGCCCGGCACCATCATGGCCATGGCGCGCCTCGACATCCCCGGCATCATGCTTTACGGCGGATCCATCGCCCCAGGCCGCCTCGCGCAGCCGGATGGCACCCACAAGGACATCACCATCCTCAACGTCTTCGAAGGCATGGGCTCGCACGCCGCCGGCAAGATCAACGACGAGCAACTCGAGGCGCTCGAAGCCGCTGCCTGTCCCGGTCCTGGCGCATGCGGTGGACAGTTCACCGCCAACACCATGGCGATGGCCGGCGAGTTCCTCGGCATCTCGCCCTTCAACCTCACAGGCGTCCCCGCGATGTCGGCGGAGAAAGCCTCGGCAAGCCGCGAGGCCGGCCGCATGATCCTCGACCTCTGCAGGAACGACATGCGCCCCTCGAAGATCCTTACGCGCCAGGCCCTCGAGAATGCCATCGTCGCCGTCTGCGCCTCCGGTGGCAGCACTAACGCTGTCCTGCACCTCATCGCCATCGCCCGCGAACTCGGCATCCCGCTCGACATGAACGACTTCGACCGCATCTCCGAGCACACGCCCTTCATCTGCGACCTCTCTCCCGGCGGCAAGTACGTCGCCAAGGATTATCAGGATGCAGGCGGCAGCCGCTTACTCGCAAAGCGTCTGCTGGAGAAAGGCCTCATCTCCGGTGACAGCATCACGGTCTCCGGCAAGACCCTCGCCGAGGAGGCTGCCGAAGCCGTCGAAACCCCAAACCAGCCCGTCATCCGCACCTGGGATAACCCGCTGAAGCCTACCGGTGGCCTCGTCATCATGAAGGGCAATCTCTCGCCCGAGGGCTCGGTCATCAAGGTCGCCGGACACGAGCGCATCTTCCACCAGGGCATCGCACGCGTCTTCGATTCGGAAGACCTCTGCCACGCGGCCGTTGAAGCCGGCAAGATCAACCCGAACGACGTGCTCGTCATCCGCTATGAAGGTCCCAAGGGAGGCCCCGGCATGCGCGAGATGCTCGCCGTCACCGCGGCGATCAAGGGTATCCCCGAACTCTCCGAGACGGTAGCGCTCCTCACCGACGGCCGCTTCTCAGGAGCCACGCGCGGCCTCATGTGTGGACACGTTGCTCCGGAAGCCTTCCTCGGTGGCCCCATCGCCGCCGTGCACGAAGGCGACTTGATCACCTTCGACATTCCCAACCGCGAGCTTCGTCTGGAAGTTGCACCCGAAGTCATCGCCGAACGCCTCTCCACATGGAAGGCTCCGGAGCCCCGCTACAAACGCGGCGTCTTCGCCAAGTATGCGAACTCCGTCAGCAGCGCCAGCGAAGGTGCAATCACCACATAGGAACGAGAGGCGCGGCGATGATGCTGCGCCTCCACCAACCGGACAAAGTGTAACCAAGCAGGGAACGTATTCAAGGAGGTCGTATGGCAGACACAATTGATAAAAACCATCCGCAGTTGACGGGCGCAGAGATACTTTGGGCAACCCTCGAAGGCGAGGGTGTCACCACTGTATTCGGCTACCCAGGCGGCGCTATCCTGCCCATCTACGACGCTCTCCGCAAGTTCCCCATCCACCATGTCCTCGTGCGTCACGAGCAGGGCGCGGCCCACATGGCCGACGGCTTCGCGCGCGCCTCTGGACGCGTTGGCGTTTGCATGGCGACCTCCGGGCCCGGCGCGACCAACCTAGTCACCGGCATCGCCACCGCCATGCTGGACTCGATTCCCATCGTCTGCATCACAGGCCAGGTGTCGTCCAAGGTCCTCGGCTCCGACGCCTTCCAGGAGGTCGACATCACCGGCATCACCCTGCCGATCACCAAGCACAACTTCCTCGTGACCCGTGCCGAAGACATTGCCCCCACCGTGCGCCTCGCCTTCCAGGTCGCGACCAGCGGGCGCCCCGGCCCCGTACTCGTCGACATCACCAAGGACGCGCAGCAGGGGACCGCACCTTACTCCTTCGAAGCGGCCGCTCCTGAAGCTGCGCGTCCCCACCCCATGCTCCGCGCTACCTCCGGCTCCATCCACGAAGCCATCGAGTTGATCGCAGCCGCAAAGAAACCTGTCATCCTCGCAGGCCATGGCATCACGCAGTCGGGAGCCGAAGCCGAGGTGCTCGCCTTCGCCGAACGCCAGCAAATCCCTGTGGCTTCCACCCTCCTCGGCCTCGGAGCTTTCCCCACCTGGCATCCGTTGTCCCTCGGCATGATGGGCATGCACGGCGAGTCCTGGGTCAACCAGGCCATTCAGCAGTCCGATCTCCTCATCGCGCTCGGCATGCGTTTCGACGACCGCGTCACGGGCAACCTCGCGCACTACGCGCCGCATGCGAAGAAGATACACGTCGAGATCGATCCGTCCGAGATCAACAAGAACGTGCGTGCCGATGTAGCCCTCATCGGAGACCTGAAGGCCGTACTCACGGGCATCCTGCCGGAACTCCCGCAAAAGCGCGACGCAAGCTGGATCGCTGCCGTTAACGCCATGAAGGGTGACGCCGCCGTCCGCGACATCATCAATCTTCCCGACAACGGTCACCTCTACGCCGCGCACGTCATCCACGATATCTGGCGTGAAGCGGTTGCTGCCGGTCGCGAAAAAGAAACAATCATCGTGACCGATGTCGGCCAACACCAGATGTGGGAGGCGCAGTACTTCAAGCACGACGCTCCTCGTTCGCTCGTCACCTCGGGAGGCCTCGGCACCATGGGCTTCGCGCTTCCGGCGGCCATTGGCGCAAAGGCGGCATGTCCAGACAAGGACGTCTGGGTCATCGCCGGGGATGGCGGCTTCCAGATGACCGCCTGTGAGCTGTCGACCATCATGCAGGAGGGCCTCGCGATCAACATCGCCGTCATCAACAACGGCTTCCTCGGCATGGTCCGGCAGTGGCAGGAGGCCTTCTATGACAAGAACTACTCCGCGTCGCCGATCCTCTCGCCTGACTTCGTCATGCTTGCCGGTGCTCACGGGATCGCCGGTGCTCACGTCTCTGAGCGGAAGAATGTAACCCCGACGGTCACAAAAGCAAGAACCTCCGGCAAGCCGTTCCTGATCAATTTCCAGGTCGAGAAGGAAGACGGAGTTTACCCCATGATCGCTCCGGGCGCTGCGCTGCATGAAATGGTACGCAGGCCGCAGGCTGATCCCCTCCTCGAGACGGCCGAGGACGAGTAGTTCTGAACGAAGGCGTTTCAGAGAACAATGAACACTGCGTCCAGAGAATTCAGAAAGGTTCTATGCTCCACACATTCGTAGCACTGGTTCAAGACAAGCCCGGCGTCCTCACTCGCGTAGCCTCGCTCTTCCGCCGCCTGAACATCAACATCGTCTCCCTCACCGTAGGCGAGTCCGAGCGCACCGACGTCTCCCGCATGACCATCGTCTGCGAGGCCCCGGACACCGCCGCGCACCGCATCCGCGCCTCGCTCTATAAGCTCGAGATCACCGTCGACATCGACGAAGTAGGCCGTTCCGAAGCCGTCATCCGTGAGCTCTGCCTCATCAAGGTAGCCGCCGGCCCCAAGACGCGCTCGCAGATCTTCGAGCTGGCCAATGTCTTCCGCGCACGCGTCGTCGATCTCGCCCCCGAGTCCATCATGCTGGAAATGACCGGAGCCGCCTCGAAGATTGAGGGTCTCGTTCAAGTCCTGCGCGAGTCCGAGTACGAGATACTGGAAGTGTCGCGCACCGGTCGCATGGCCATGCGCCGCGGCTTCCACACCAGCCGTGTCCTCAAGGCCCTCGGCTCGGCTCCGCCCAAACAGACGGTGCCCGACTTCGGGACGAAGCCTGAGCCCGACGAGATTCTACCCAACGAGTTTGCCGATGTTCACGAGGAAGAAGAGTACGACGTGACCGAGGCAGTGGACGACCACGGCGAAGAGGGCTGATCGCGCCTCCACCGCACCTAGAATTTTTCACCAACCAAACGAAAGAAGAGAACACAAGATCATGGCAAAGGCTTATCACGACGCAGACGCAGACCTCTCACTCATCCAGGCGAAGAAGGTCGCCATCATCGGCTATGGCTCGCAAGGCCACGCCCACGCTTTGAACCTGAAGGATTCAGGCGTTGAGGTCCGCGTAGGTCTCCGCGAAGGCAGCCCCTCCATCGAGAAGGCGAAGCTCGCCGGCCTCGAGGTCTCCACCGTCGCCGAAGCCACCAAGTGGGCCGACGTCATCATGAACCTGACGCCCGACCAGACTGCGGCGAAGGTCTACCATGCCGACATCGAGCCGAACCTCGCTCCCGGCAAGACCCTGATGTTCGCGCACGGCTTCAACATCCGCTTCCGCACCATCACGCCCCCGACCAACGTCGACGTCTCGCTCGTAGCTCCCAAGGCTCCCGGCCATCGCGTGCGCGAGGTCTTCACCGAGGGCGGCGGCGTCCCGGGCCTCGTAGCGGTCGAGCAGGATGCCAGCGGCAATGCGCTCGCCCTCGCTCTCTCCTACGCCAAGGGCATCGGCTGCACCCGCGCCGGGGTGCTCGAGACCACCTTCACCGAAGAGACCGAGACCGACCTCTTCGGCGAGCAGGCTGTCCTCTGCGGAGGAACCGCCGCTCTCGTCAAGGCTGGCTTCGAGACCCTGACCGAGGCTGGCTACCAGCCTGAGCTCGCCTACTTCGAGGTACTCCACGAGCTCAAGCTCATCGTCGACCTCATGTACCGCGGTGGCCTCGAGTACATGCGCCACTCCATCTCGGACACCGCCGAGTGGGGGGACTATGTAGCCGGACCCCGTATCGTCACGGCTGACGTCAAGAAGGCCATGAAGGGCCTCCTCAACGACATCCAGGATGGCACCTTCGCGAAGAAGTTCATCGAGGAGAACGAGACCGGCCGCCACGAGTTTGCCCGCATCCGCAAGGAAGAGGCCGCTCACCCGATCGAGACGGTCGGCGCCGAGCTGCGCAAATCTATGCCGTTCCTAAGCCCTGTCCGCGTGAAGGATGGAGCGGTTGTCAAGGCCTAGTTTTGGCTGCAAGAAGGAAGGGGAGCGGATCGTCCGCTCCCCTTTCGTGAGTTTTCTGCCTCGCCGAAGGGGAAAATCTCCCGGCAGGTTACAATCAATGCAAGCGGTTTAGTTGCATGGTGCGTCCAATGAGTGGCGCTTTCCTGTCGGTCCTTCGCGGACGGCCGGTCCGAGCGTATTCCGCGCGAGACTTTGAGGGGTTTTGAACGAATGAAGAAGATGATGTTGTTGGGTGCGCTCCTGCTTTCGGCCTCGGCCGCGTTTGCCCAGGAGAGCCGGCAGGATGTCAGTATCAGCGGAACCGCTCTCTGGGGTCCGAATGTGAACGGAAACGCCGTGCAGATGTACACGACCGTGACCACGGGTATTCTGGCCAGCTACCGGTATATGCTTACGCCGCACAGCGCGCTGGAAGGCAACTACCAGTTCTCGCAGGATTCAACCAGGTATGTGATCAGCTCGCTGCCCAATGGGCGAGTCCACACACGCAACCAGGAAGTGACGGCTGCGTACGTGTACAGCTTGAACTTCCGCAATTTCAATCCGTTCGCTGAAGTCGGCGTGGGTACGATCTTTTTCTCGCCCATCAAGGACTACGGGACGACGCTGCTGGATACCAAGCGGACGACCTCGATCGGCGCGCTCTTCGGCACCGGTCTGGCCTATGAACTCAGCCCCAGCTTCGACGTGCGCGTGGAATATCGCGGCATGCTCGTGAAGGCTCCGAACTTCGGTCTGGACAACTTCAAGACTGGCAGGTACGAGTTCGTTTCGACCCCCGCGCTTGGTCTCGCCTACCACTTCTAAGAAGCCATAACCGGTACGACACAGAAGCCCCGGCTGCCGGGGCTTCTGTGCGTTTAAGCCAGATCTCGATGGCCCGCCGTCGCCGGAGGTGCCAAACGGTGTCCAAGGCGGAACACCGGTTTCTCGATGAGGCATAGCTAACCAGCAAAGTCTACGGAGCCGACAGCGTATAGAGCCATGCGGACTGCTCTTGGGAACTGCACGAGTGTAGTCCCACTCTAAGAGCCCCTGACAGCAGGGCAGGGAAGCGCGAGGCAAACAAAACGGGATGAGCCGAAGCTCATCCCGTAGTTTTAGCCATCCCCCTAGGCTACTGGGCGGGCGGTGTCGCGGTCCCTGTTGCCGGAGCTGCACCAGCAGGTGCGGTCGTATCGGCTGGCGGCGGAACGGGCGTCCCAGCCGGTGCTGCAGGAGGCTCAGGTGCCTTGTAGTAGGAGAGCTTCAGGTAGACCGGAGCGACCTCGAAGGGCATCTTGTCCGGGGCACCCAGAATCGGCTCGATCGCCGTGTGCATGGCGATCACCTTATCCGACCAGGGATCGAAGCGGAGGAAGCTTGCCAGCGGCATCGCAGCCACCTGCTTGTTGTCCGCCATGTTCAGCTTGCCGCCCTTGGCCAGCAGAGTCTGCATCCAGAAGGTATCGTCCGAGTCCGAGCGGACAAGGGCATCGCCGATCACAGGCTCGTTCAGGCTCTTCAGATTCTTGACGCGCTCCTGCAACTGCGCCAGGTAGAGCCCGAAGTACTTCTGCCCGTCAACCAGTTCCTTGGCGTTCAGCAGCTCGATGGCCTTTTTCGCAGCAGCAGTATTGTCCGCCAGGGTGTGGTGCATCGGAATGCGCTGGAACACCGAGGTTGTGGGGAAGAGCAACCGGTCGTTGAAGGCAAACTTCGTATCGAGCCGGTGGCCGAGGATAATGTGCGCAATCTGGAATGCGAGGATCGCATTCAGGTTGGCAGTCTGCTGAGCACCATCCGCTGTGATGACGGCGGTGGTATCGAGCAGGGACTTCGAGATAATGATGGTGTTGCCAACCGCCAGGCTTTCGAGCGGCTCGGTCAGCAGCGTGCGGCAGCGGATCGGGGTCGAAACGGTGATGTTGTTGTAAACAAGGATGTTGTTCGCCAGTGCTTCAAGCGTCTTGTCGAAGTCGGAAGGCGCGTCGAGCAGACCGGCCTGGAACAGGCGGTCAAGCACGTTGTCCTCCGCCTGCTGCACCCAGGCGCGCTGTGCGCCGAGTGGGCTGACATCCTGCGCGTCGTTCGAAACATCGGTCGCTCCGACCACCTCTTCGGTCGCATTCTCGGCGCTGGCTGGCGGAAGCTTCAGCGAATAACCCCAGATGTGGTTGATCGCCTTGAATTTCAGGCTGTTCGTCTGGCTCTTGGGATCGCTCTCTTCCACGTAGAAGGAGGTCGGCAGCCACAGACCGGGCTGCGCATTGGTGCGCCAGCTATCGAAGTGATACCAGAACTTGTTCTGCTCGTCGCTTCCGGCAAAGTCGCCATTGAAGCGAACCACGTTCCCCTCGCGCGTCTCGATCCAGATGCGGCCGAAGAAGCGTCCTGCCGCCTTCTTGCCGGAGATCGGCGTGACATCGAATACCGCCGTTGGGATCGTGCCTAGGAAATCGTTACGAACATAGGTAAAGGTGTAGTGCTGACGGTCGAAGTCGTTCGAGTCCATCAGGATCATCTGTACGAAACCGGCCTCATGGAACGTAAGGCGCAGAGCACCGGAAAGACCGGTCATGTAACCCAGGGAATGCTTGAAAAAGCCGAGCTTACCGCCCGTCTTCTGTGCGGCGTTGCCCGTGTACTTCTCGTACGGCGCATCGCCGATGATCTTGCCGAACTCGACGCGGCCCAGGAAGTGCTGATCGGACTCCGGCGCCTGCAGCAGAAGCGGATCGGGCCGCATGTTCTGAATGTAGGTCTCGACGATGGGAGCGCGCTCCTTCACCAACTTGACGATGGCCTTTTCGCGCACGATCGCCTTGTCGATCAGAATGTTCTGGCTCGCCGTGGGCTTCTGCCCAGGGTTCTCCATTTCCTTCTTTTTCTTCTTGAAGATGGGATCGGCCATGGCCGGAAGAGTCATTGCGGCGAATGCCGTAAGAAGAAGACCGGCGGTGAACTGTTTGCGTAGATTCATGTGTTTACGGCTCCCGGTGTTGTTGGTGCGTCCCACCCTAAATATGTCCATTGTTACGTATACGTGGCGAAACTGCCAGAAGATGTTCAGCCAGCCAACTGAAATACGACATTGACTCGGCCTTCCCAATCGACAGGATGGCCCGAGGAATCGGTTGCAGGTTGAAAGCGGGTGGCTTCGACGGCCCGGCGTGCGGACTCATCGAGTCCGTGCCCCAAACCGTTGGTGACGCCGAGTACGGTAACGGCGCCGGTCGCCGATACACGAAGACTGACCGTGACGGTCCCTTCGATATGCTGGGCCCGGGCCTCAGCCGTATAATCCGGCCTCGGCTTGAAGACAACCTTCGGGCCGGTGCGTACCGGCCCTTGGGCAAGAGTCGGCACCTTCGCAGAGGCAATCTGCGGCGGATTGCCCAGGTTGACGCCTGCCACGGCAGCGTTCCTGCCCGTCGAGTTCAGTTCCCCCGTTCCACCAGGACGGCCAAGCGGGACGCCCTGCACAGCACGGACCCCATTCCCTGCCGTGTTCTGGCTACCGGCCGAACCGTTACCCAGATTCACCACAGCCGAGCGAGGACCCGCGCCCGTATTCTTGGCGTTCATGCCGGGCATACCGGCGTTGCCGAGGTTGACGGCCGCCGTCGCCGGACGGTTCGAAACGGCAATGGGGTTATTCGGATTGCCAAGCGCGACCGCTGTGGGGCGCGGACTGTTGTTCACCACCGAAGCCGCTTCAGGATGGGCCAGATTTACCACTTTAGGCGCAGCCGGTGGAGTTACGAGCTTAGGCGGGGCCGGCTTGTTGATCGGCACCGGCTCGTTCATCTTGATGATCGGAACCTTCGGAGGCTCGGGAAGGGGAACCTCCGCCACATGAATCTTCGGCGGATCGACCGGCGGAGGAACCTTGGGAAACTTCGGTGGAATGATCTTGGGCGGAATCGGCTTCGGTTCCGGCGGAATCGGCACGGGGGCCACCAACTCCGTCACCCGCATCTTGGTTTCGATGGTCTTCTTGGTCGCTGCGCCGATGATGACGATCACAAGAGCTAGAAGAATGTTTACCGTGATGGAGAAAAGCAGCGAACCTTTGCCCTGGTTTCCTGCATTCAGGACACCGAAGTCCTTGAACGCCGGGCGGTTGAGTCGCTGGTCATCGTCGGTCTGGAGCGGCTTTGGCATGGTCGGGGATATCCTTGGAAAAGCGGGGCGCTCTCCGAGCGCACAATGGAGACGATTTAGTGCGACGATACCAGAAACATAGGCGAAACACGACGAAGTTCGTCCTATCTTCAAGATACCGCGCGTACAACATCACGAGTGCCTGCGCCCAGGATGTGCAAGTGAGCACCGCAACGGTACTCAGGCGAAACGCCCAAAAATCACCACCACGGTATCTTGGACGCCCAGATGCGGCTTTGGGTTGGAGAACCGCGGTCGAATCCATCTCGACACAAGCATGGGACGGGTGGTGCGCCAGGAAGTTTACTCGGGCGGCATCTCCGAAATCAGTTCGACTGGTAGTTTGGTAGTGGTGAACTAAGTGATTTTGATCGGCATCTCGATCTTCCTATCTATATTATTTTCAAGGCTCTCGGAGGGCATTTGAACGTTCTCGTAACTGGTGGTGCTGGGTATATCGGCGGAACTGTGGTTCGTCTTCTCCTCGCCGGCGGACATAAGGTCACAATTTTTGACAATCTGAGCCATTCCAAGCGCTCCGCCGTGGCCGAAGGCGCGACTTTTGTCCACGGCGAACTGGCCGACAAGGAATGTGTGCTCAAGACCCTCCGTGAAGGGGCCTTTGACGGCGTGCTGCACTTTGCCGCCCTCATCGAGGCCGGCGAGAGCATGGTGGTTCCCGAGACCTTCTTCCGAAATAACACGGCAACCACCCTCACTCTGCTTGAGGCGATGCTCGAAGTCGGTCCCCGGAGACTCGTCTTTTCCTCCACGGCAGCCTGCTACGGCGAGCCCGAAAAGACCCCGATCCTCGAAGATGCCAAGCTCGAACCGACCAACGCCTACGGCGAAAGTAAACTTCTGGTCGAACACATGCTCCGCTGGATGAACAAGATCCACGGGTTCCGCTACGCCAGCCTCCGCTACTTCAACGTCGCCGGGGCCATTGAAGGATACGGTGAGGCGCACGAGCCCGAATCGCACATCATCCCGCTCATCCTCGATGCCGCCATGGGACGCAGAAAGAACATCAAAATCTTCGGTCAGGATTACCCCACCAAGGACGGCACCTGCGTCCGTGACTACGTGCATGTCAAAGATCTCGCCGACGCCCATCTCCTAGCCCTTGGTGCCCTCACCGACGACACCAGGCCCAGCCGCATGATCTACAACATCGGCACCGGTACAGGCTTCACCGTGCGCGAGGTCATCGACGCCGCCCGCCGCGTGACCGGCAAGGACTTCCCCGTGGAAGAGTGCCCTCGTCGCGATGGCGACCCGGCTGTTCTGGTCGCGGGTTCGGACAAGATCAAGTCCGAGCTGGGCTGGAACCCCACATCCGGCGATCTCGATACCATCCTCACCAGCGCTTGGAAGTGGCATCAGATTCGCTATGGATCCTAGTTAGACGGAGTTCGCCTTGTTCGAGAGTATGTTCCATCTGCATCTGCCGATCCTTGAGAAGATCATCCGGCCGATCATCGTCTACCTCTGCCTCATCGTCTTCCTGCGCCTGTTCGGCAAGCGCGAGCTGGCGCAACTCAACCCCTTCGACCTCGTCGTCCTGCTCAGCCTCTCGAACACCGTGCAGAACGCGATCATCGGCGACGACAACTCGGTCTCCGGCGGCATCATCGGTGCCTTCGCCCTTCTGGCCGTGAACTGGGTCCTCATGCGCGTGCTCTTCAAGATGCCGAAGCTGAATCAGGCGCTGGAGGGTTCGGAGACTGTGCTCATCCGCAACGGCGTTCTCGACCGCGAGGCCATGCGCAAGGAGACGATGACCGAGCTCGAGATGATGGAGGTCCTGCACAAGCAGGGCATCGGCCGTATCGAGGATGTGGAGCGCTGCGTGCTCGAACCGAACGGAAACTTCTACGTCGAGGCCCGGACCCCTTCGGTCCAGGATGCCGAGCGTGCCGAGCTCATGCGCGCCGTGGACACCCTCACCCGCGAGGTCAAGGCGTTGCGGGCCGAACTCACCGCCCGTTCCGGCTAAGCCTTGCCCGAAGGCTGAATGTCCCGCAGAGCCTTCTTCAACCTCTCTGGCTGCACCGGCAGTTGGACGTCCTTCAGAGCCGCCCGATACCCTCCGGCATAGATCGAGTACATCACGGCGAGCGCGCAGCCGACCCCGAAGACGAATCCGAGAAAAAAACCTACAACGCTCCACCAATAGAAAGACGACATAAGGCTCAGGATACCAGCGTGGATTTTGGCTGACGGAGATGCTCCGGATGCTGTAACCTCCCGGGATGCATGAAGTTCTGCGAAAACTCCAGCGAGAACTATCGGATGGGCTCAGCGGCCTCACCGCGGAGCAGACCCAGATGCGCCGGTCGCCGGAGGCCTGGAGCATCCAGCAGATCGTCGAGCATCTCCTCCTCACCCATGAGTCCACCGCAGCCACCTTCGAGACGCGCGTGCAGAAGGGAACACCCACACAAGCCAGCGCCTCCCTGCAGCAGAGGGCCGCGCAGTTCGTCGTGACGACCCTCGGCATCTTCCCCAAGGGCCGCCTCGCTCCGGAGAGGGTCATGCCCCCCGACCCCACCGTGCGTCCTCTCTCGGCCATCGAGCTCAACGCCCGCATCGCGGAGGTGCTCTTCCCCATGGATGCCGCAATGACCCAGGCCGAGCAACTCTTCGGCCTCAAGAAGCGCTCGGTAAGCCACGCCATCCTCGGCCCCATGAGCGTCTACCAATGGCGATTCTTCCACTTCGTCCACGGCGAACATCATCTCCGGCAGATTCTCGCTACCCGCCGCGTCTTCCAGATCTAAGCTTACGACCGGCTCTCCTCCAGCCCGCCCCCCGGTTGCGCTGGATCCTCCGGATGGTCGTCCACCACCCGCAGATACCGCCTCATGTAGCGCAGCGGCTCCTCGGCAACGGCCAGCTCACGCAGGTGATAGCGCCAAACATCGTCCCGCGCTGTTCGCCGCGTATAGCCCTTGCGAGTAACGGTACCGATCGTCCCATCGGCCTTGCGCCTCTGGAAGGTCTGGGTCGGAACCTGGAATGTAATCTGCTGGCCAGCCTTCCAAAAGTGTTGGGCGAACTCATGAGAAAACAGAAGCACATAGTAGCGCCGCTCCTCCGAGAGCGTCTTCAGGGCGTTCTGCGGGTTCGACCACGGCAGGCCGAGTCGGGTGAGGTACCACTTACGGAACTCGAACCCGTTGGCGCGAGCCTGGCCAACGAGCAGTTGCAGCAGTTCAAGCTTGGTCATAACGGTTGATCGCTCCTGGGAAATACTCGGATTTGGACCCAGATGAGTGGATGAAAACGATTCAGTCGATTTGCATGCGGAGTCCGAAGAGGACACGTCAAAAGGATATAGTCTTTGTGGGCCTCGCCCGCGGAACGGTTTTTGAAACCATCAGAGGATACTAAGGGCATGATGAGCGGTCTGGCACGCGCGGTTCGTTGCACGATAGGGATGCTGTGCCTCGGGACGGTCTGTGCATGCGCGCAGAAGCCGGAGGTCGCCCACACCGATCCCCTCAATCTCGACCCCCAGGTGCGGGACGCATACGAGCACTTCTACAACCTCGACTACGACGGCGCTCTCTCCCGCTTCGAGGTCGTCCAGAAGGCTCACCCCAACGAGCCCATGGCCTACAACTACCTGCTCATGGTCACTATCTTCCGCGAGCTCTACCATCAGGACCTCCTCGACACCACCTACTACGCGCACGATTCGTTCCTCACCAGCAAACGCACCGTCTCCATCCCGCAGGCCACGCGCGACCGCATCGAATCGCTGACGAACTCTGTCATCACCCTCAGCGACGCGCGCACCAAGGCCAACAACCAGGATAAGAACGCTTTCTTCGCGCGCGGCTATGCTCGTGGACTGCACGCTGCCTTCATCACCCTCGCCGACCACAGCTACGCCTCGGCGGCTCGCCAGGGCTACGCGGCACGCGGAGACAGCGAGCAGGCCCTCAAGATCGACCCCCAGTACGCGGACGCCAAAATGGCCATCGGCATCCAGCAGTTCGCCGTCGCCAGCCTTCCCCGCTTCGTGCGTCTGGTCGTTGGCATCGTAGGCGTAGGCGGCAACAAGGAGAAGGGAATCGAGCTGCTCAGGGATTCCGCCGCGCATGGCGTGGTCACCCGCGTCGAGTCCCGCACCACGCTCTCGCTCTTCCTCCGCCACGACGCCCGCTATCCTGAAGCCCTCGCCGTCCAGCACGGCCTCGCCGTCGAGTTCCCGCACGACTACCTCTTCCGCCTCGAAGAGGCCAATCTTTCCAAGGACGAGGGCATCGGTCCTAAGGCCATCGACGTCTACAAGGCCGTGATCGAGGATGCCAAGAAGCCCGGCTACTTCACTGACCCACGCCTCCAGATGGCCTACTTCGGCCTGGCCGACACGCAGCGCGGACAGAACCTCATCCAGGACGCCGCCGAAAACTATCTCCTCGCCGCCAACCAGCCCAACTGCAGCGACTGGCTCCGCAAGCGCGCCCAGATGAACGCCGGCATGATGCTCGATCTCCTCCACCGTCGCGACGAAGCCATCAAGCAATACAAGCTCGCAGCCGGCCCCGGCGAGGACCAGACCCAGGCCGACGCCGCCCGCAAGTACCTCAAAACCCCCTATACCGGGAAGTAAGCGATTTACAATCAACTTGGAGGAAACCATGCCTTTCCACTGGGTCCCACAATTCATCGCCGAGACCGAACGTATCTTCACCACGAAGCCGAAGGGGACCGGGAAGATTCTCCGCCCCCGCCACCCGCGCGTCATCGCTGGTGTCTGCTCCGGTATCGCCCAGTACTTCGGATGGGACCTGGCGACCCTCCGTATCCTCGTCGCGGTCTTCACCGTAGCGTCCAGCGGCTTCCTCATCCTCGCCTACGCAGCCGCCTGGGTCATCATCCCCGAAGGCCAATACGCTCTACCCGCAGATGCGAGGGCAACAAAGTCTTGATCGAATCACGTCCGTTTGTCTATCAGAAGCGCCGTCTTGTCTGCGGCGAGGTCGACCTCACCCAACTGGCGGAAGAGTACGGCACCCCACTCTACGTCTACTCCGCCGACCAGATCCTCTACCGCCTCGGCCTCTTTCAGGAAGCCTTCTGGGGCCGTCCCTCGACCATCTGCTACGCCGTCAAGGCCAACTCATCCATCGCCATCCTGCGTCTTCTCGGCGAGGCCGGTGCTGGCTTCGACATCGTCTCCGGCGGCGAGCTCGAACGCGTCCGCAAGGCCCACAAGCCCGCCCTCAAGCGCGTCGTCTTCTCCGGCGTCGGCAAGCAGGTCGAAGAGATCGATGTCGCCCTCAAAGCCGGCATCCTCATGTTCAACGTCGAGTCCGAGGCCGAACTCGGCCTCCTCGCCGCCCGCGCCGAAGCCCTCGGCAAGACCGCCCGCTTCGCCCTCCGCGTCAATCCCGATGTCTTTGCCGAGACGCACCCGTACATCTCCACCGGCCTGAGCGCCCACAAGTTCGGCATCGCCATCACCGAGGCTCGCCGTATCTACAAAAAGACCCTCAAGTCGAAGTGGCTCGATGCCGTCGGCGTCAGCGTTCACATCGGCTCGCAGATCCGCTCGGTCGAGCCCTTCCAGGCCGCCCTCGAGCGCGTTCTCGCCTTGGTCGCCGAGCTTCGCAAAGACGGTCACGACATCCAGTACGTCGACGCCGGTGGCGGTCTAGGCATCGACTACGGCACCGGGAGCTTCGACGCCGCCGCGCAGGTAGCCAAGTATGCCAAGGCCTTGGAAAAGGCGCTGGCCGACGAGCCGGCCCACCTCCTTCTTGAGCCCGGTCGCTTCCTCGTAGCCCAGGCCGGAGCCCTGCTCACCAAGGTCCTCGTCGTCAAGAAAAACGGCGACAAGACCTTCGTCATCACCGACGCCGGCATGAACGATCTCATCCGCCCCTCGCTCTACCAGGCCCATCACGAGATCGTCCCCGTCAGGCAGCCATCGGCCTCCGCCGCAACCGCCCCGGTTGACATCGTAGGTCCGGTCTGCGAGTCCGGCGACTTCTTCGCCCGCGACCGCAAGTTGGCAAAGGTCAAGGAAAGCGACCTCGTCGCGATCCTCGACGCCGGAGCCTACGGCATGACCCTCAGCTCCAACTACAACACCCGCATGCGCCCCGCCGAGATCCTCGTCGAAGGTCCGGAGGCCCGGCTCATCCGCCGTCGCGAAACCATGCGCGACCTCCTCGCCCCGGAGCTATAAACCGCCACGAATCCGGGTGCCCACATCTCGCTTCCGAGATGTGGGCACCCCGCGCCCCCGAATCTTTTTACGGGCACTCAACTCCCATCGCGAAATTTTTATCGTACAAGCGTTAACCACTCTTCCCGTCGAACGTTAACCTATGTAGTATTCGGCAATAGGGTCTTTGCTCTCCTCTTGAGGTCGTCATGAAGCGTGCATTCGCGTCGTTGTCTCTCTTCGCCATCCTCGCCGCCTCTTCCCTGGCGCAGACCGCGAAGACCTTCGTCATCGCCGACGTCCATCCCAGCCCCTACACCACCCAGCCCTTCATGCACGGCAACTCGATCCAGGGCGATCGCTACTTCCTCACCCAGGCCACCATGCTCGATCTCGTCGCCACCGCCTACGGGGTCGACAACAACAACGTGCAGGGCGGTCCACCCTGGCTGGAGCTCGACCGCTTCGACATCCGCGCGAAGGTCCCCGATGGCACCAAACCCGACGACGTCAAGCCCATGCTGCGCGCCCTACTCGCCGACCGCTTCCACTTGGTCGTTAAGAACGCGACCGCTCCCATGCCAGCCTATGTTCTCTCGGTGGCAAAATCCAAAATGACCGAGTCCGAATCTACCGGCGACGGCTCCTGCGTCCCCCAGCCCCCACCCCAAAATTCCCCCGCCGGGACCGTCCCACCCATCGTCGTCATCTGCAAGGGCGTGGCGATGCCTGAGTTCGCCCACATCCTCCGCAACTTCTCTGGCGGCTACTTCGGCGATAACCCCGTAGTCGACGGCACCGGCCTCAAAGGCAACTACGACTTCACCCTCAGTTGGACCTGGAAGGGCGATCTCGGAAAGGCCGGCAAAGACGGCATCACCCTCTTCGACGCGGTCGACAAGCAGCTTGGTCTCAAGCTCGACCTCAAGACCGCTCCGCGTCCCGTCTTCCTCGTCCAGAGCGTCGAGAAGATCCCCACCCCCAACCCCGCCAACATCGCCGAAGCTCTTCCCGAGCCTCCTCCTCAGCCCTTCGAAGTCGCGACCATCAAGCCCAGCGCACCCGACGAAAAGTCCTTTGGACGCATCACCGGAGGCCAGATCCAGGCCAACGCTCTACCGCTTATGTTCCTCGTCAACTTCGCCTGGGATCTCAACCCCAACAATAAGGAGAGCCTGGTCAACGCGCCCAAATGGCTCGAAACCGCCAAGTTCGACATCAACGCCAAGGCCGGCGCCAACGTCCGCGTCGACAAGTTCGCCGGGCAAACCCTCATCAACTTCGAAGACCTGCGCTCCATGCTCCGCGCCATGCTCACCGAGCGCTTCCAGATGAAAACCCACATGGAAGAACGCCCCGTCACTGCCTACACCCTCGTCGCCGCCGGCCCCAAACTCAAACCGACCACTGACCCCACCGAGCGTACGAAGTGCAAGGAGGGCCCCGGCCCGGATGGCAAGGATCCCCGCATCGCCAGCCCCATCTTGAACCGCCTCCTCACCTGCCAGAACATGACCATGGCCCAGATCGGCGACGAACTCCAGCGTGTAGCCAACGGCTACATCTACAACCCCGTCATCGACAGCACCGGCCTCAAAGGGTCCTACGACTTCACCCTCAGCTTCAGCTCCGCCGATAAGGTTCAGCTCACCGCCGGAGCCGACGCGTCCAGCGCCGACCCAAGCGGAGCGCTCTCCATCTTCGACGCCGTCAACCGCCAGCTTGGCCTCAAGCTCGAAAAGACTAAACGCCCCTACCCCGTCCTCGTCATCGACAGCATGAGCGAAACCCCCACCGAAAACTAAGAACCGCCACAAAATCGGGTGCCCCACAACCTGCCCTGAGCTTGTCGAACGGGTCTCGCTTCTGACATGTGGGTTCGTCCTCGCCGCGAACTCTCACCGGAAACCCATACGATATCCTTTCTCAGAGCCCCCAATGAGAAAGCCCTCTCTCACCGTCGCGATCATCGCCTGTACTGGGGCCGTCTACGCGGCGATCATCCTCATCGGCACCCATCTCTCCCCCTCCGCTCTCTCCCGCCTCGACATCTGGCCCGCCCCCCTCAAATCCCGCATCTGGCATCCCACCCCGACCCCCTCCACCGTCGCTTATGGACAGGCCCTCTTCAACGAGACCCCCGTCTACGCCGCCCGCTATACCCAGAGCCGCATCGCCTGCGCCAACTGTCATCTCCAGGGCGGCATCGCCCCCTACGCCTCCCCCGTCGTGGGCATCGTCCCGTCGTTCCCCTGGTACAGCAAACGCAACGGCCGCAGGATCACCCTCGAAGAACGCATCCAGGAGTGCATGACTCGCTCCGAAAACGGCCAGCCCCTCCCCCACGACGGCCCCGAGATGCGCGCCCTCCTCGCCTACATCAACCGCCTCTCCGAGCCCCACACCACCGAGGCGAAATTCATCGGACGCGGCCTCGAACCCCTGCCCATCCTCACCCCCGACCCCATCCACGGAGCCCGCATCTACGCCTCCCAGTGCGCCGGCTGCCACGGAACCAACGGAGAGGGAACCCGCCGTCCTTTCCCGCCCCTCTGGGGACCCAACGCCTTCAACGACGGAGCTGGCATGAACACCATCGAGAAGATGGCGCCGTTCATCCACTACAACATGCCCCAGAATCGCAAGGGCATCCTCTCCGTGCAGGATTCCTACGACGTCGCCGCCTTCATCCACGCCCAGCCCAGGCCCGCCTACAACCACGCGTATGATCGGTTCTAATCAAACATTCTAGGAGCACCATGAAGAAGCGTTCTTTCCTCCTCCTCGCGTCCTGCCTGATGTTCTCCCTCGCGCACCTCGCCTCCGCCCAGGCCACCCCTGCTCCCGCCGCCGCACCCGAGCGCCCCAGCCTCGCCTCCGGACGCGCCCACCACGTCGTCTTCGCCGTCACCTCCGGTGACCCCATCGACTGGAACATGACCCTCGGCAACATCCGCAACCTCGTCGCTCAGCTCAAGCCCGACGTCACCGAAGTCGAAGTCGTCGCCTACTCCCAGGGCCTCAGCATGATCAAGCAGGGCTCCGTCGTCGCCGCCGAGATCGCCGCCCTCCAGGAAAAGAGCGGCGTCAAGTTCGTGGCCTGCCAGAATGCTATGCGCTTCCAGCACGTCGAAGCGAAGGATCTCCTCCCCGGCGTGGGCCAGGTCCCAGCCGGCATCATCGAGGTCGTGACCAAGCAGGAGCAGGGCTGGTCCTACATCAAGGGCGGTCGCTAAGCCAGGGCAACGGATGAGCGCAAGGCACCCGGGCCCATCACAGCCCTGTTCACCGCATCGATAAAATCAGCAGCTCCTTATTACGCCATGGGCTACAATCTCGCCATGGTTGCCGACGCTCTCCGCGTGCGTTCCGCGCTGGACAACGGCGAATTTGTGCCATTTTTTCAGCCCGTCGTTGACCTCCGCTCCGGCTGCATCAAGGGCTTCGAGGTCCTCGCGCGCTGGAACGACCCCGTCTCCGGCATCATCCCGCCCGACCTCTTCATCCCCGCCGCCGAACGCGACGGCTGGATCTCCGATCTCACCATGGAGCTTCTCCGCACCGCCTTCCGTGCCGTCGACGACCTTCCCTCGCCCGTCCGTCTCTCCGTCAATCTCTCTGCGGGCCAACTGTGCGACCCCGCCCTCCCTTCCCAGATCGCCGCAGTAGCCGGAGCAGCGGGCTTCAGCCTCGACCGCCTCAGCCTGGAACTCACCGAGAGCGCTCTCGTCCGGGATATGGAGAGCGCCCGTGCCATCGCCCACGACCTCAAAGCGCTCGGCTGCAAGCTCTCCCTCGACGACTTCGGAACCGGATTCTCCAGCCTCCTCAGCCTGCAGGCTCTCCCCTTCGACATCCTCAAGGTCGATCGCAGCTTCGTCTCCTCCATGACCGTGAATAAGGAGAGCCGCAAGATCGTCGCCATGGTCGTCGGCCTCGGGCAGAGCCTCGGTATCGCCACGGTCGCCGAGGGCATCGAGACCGAGGAGCAGGACCAGATGCTCCTCTGGCTCGGATGCGACTACGGCCAGGGCTGGAACTACGGCCGCCCCGTCCCCGCCAGTGCGTTGCTCGACTCCTACTTCTCCGTGCGCCCCCGCCGGAAGCACGAGGGCCTACACCCAAAACGCTCTCTCAGCATGTTCGACGTGCCCCCCGCCACGCGCCTCGCCCAGCTCCGCGCCATCTACGATGGAGCCCCCGTCGGCCTCGCCTTTCTCGACCACGAAATGCGTTACGTCACCCTGAACAAGAGGCTCGCGGAGATGAATCGGGTGCCGGTGGAGGCGCATCTCGGAAACACCCTCGAGACCATGTATCCGGGCCTCTTCCAGATCATTGGAACCAACATCCGCCAAGCCCTCGCCGGGGAATCGGTCGTTGAGATGGAAGTCAATACGCCTCTCGATGGTCAGTTCCACGGCAGATCGTTCTTGCTCTCCTGCGAACCCGCACGCGACGAGGTCGGTGACGTGGTGGGCGTCTCGCTCGCCGTGGCCGACGTCACCGCCGTCAAGCAGCTCGAACGATCGCGCCTCGAGGTCCAGGAGCATATGCGTCACATGCTGGATCTCAACCCCCAGATCCAGTGGGTGTTGGATGAGCACGGCGGAGCCGTCGAGGTCAGCCGCGAGTGGAACGACACCACCGGCACCGGGACGGAGTCATGGCGCGGCTGGGGCTGGCTCGACGCCCTCCACCCCGACGACGCCCCAAAAGCCCGGGAGAACGTCCTCGCCTCCATCGCCAGCCGCCAGCCCATGGACGTCAAATATCGTGTCCGCGCTGACGGCGGCGACTGGGTCTGGAAGCGCGCCCGGAGCTGGCCCCGCTACGACGCCGAAGGCAACGTACCGTTCTGGTACGGCGTCCTGGAGGATTGCGAGCCGGATGCCTAGGCTGTCTCGGACATCCCCTGCGTGCTAAAATCACAGGGTTGTAACGCTCTGTGCGTTACCGTTTCAGCTCAATTCAAGCTTTGGGGTACACCATGTCCGGCCATTCAAAATGGGCGACGATTAAGCATAAAAAGGGCGCGCTCGATGCCAAGCGCGGCAAGATCTTTACGCGTCTCATCAAGGAAATCACCATTTCCGCCAAGCAGGGTGGAGGCGATCCCGACGGTAACCCCCGGCTGCGTGGTGCCATCGCTGCCGCCAAGGCTGAAAACATGCCCGCCGACAATATCAAGCGTGCCATCCAGCGCGGTACCGGTGAACTCGAAGGCGTCAACTACGAGGAGATCACCTACGAGGGCTACGGCCCCGGCGGTGTAGCCGTCATCATCGACGTCCTGACCGACAACAAGAACCGCGCCGTCTCCGAGATCCGTCACGCCTTCACCAAGAACGGCGGAAACCTCGGCGAAGCCAACTCCGTCTCCTGGATGTTCTCGAAAAAGGGCGTCATCGTCATTGCCAAGGACGCCGCCAGCGAGGACAGGATCACCGAAGTCGTCCTCGACGCCGGTGCCGAAGATCTCTCCGACGAAGGCGACAACTGGGAGGTGCTCTGCGATCCCAAGGACTACGAGTCCGTGACCGAGGCCCTCAAGACCGCCAAGATCACCCCCGAACACGCCGAGGTCACCAAGATCGCCTCGACCTACACCAAGCTCGAAGGCACCCAGGCCAACGCCATGGGCCGCCTCCTCGAAACCCTCGAAGACCTCGACGACGCGCAGAATGTTTACTCGAACTTCGACTTCGATGAAGCGCCGGAAGAAGACTGATCATCTCTTGATAAGCTGTGCGATGCCGCCGGCGAACCTGTCCGGCGGCATCGCTTTTTCCCCTCTGCCAACGCATCGAAACCCTGTTGCCTGCGGGCCTGGAGTCATCTTGTCTCTTTCTCTGAACGTACGAATCTGGGTAGCGGCGCTCGCCATGGCGGCGGCAACCACCGGCGCGGCAAACGCACAGGCGCCCGCAGCTGTTACCAATGCCCTCGAAAGCAAGCAGCTCCCTTGGGAGATCGGCGGCATCGTGCAGGGCGGCAAGGGCGTCACGGACAATCGCGACGACTTCAAATTCATCATGGCCGGCATCCACGCCGGCAAGGTCCTCACCGACCCCCATGGCTCCGGCTTCCTCAACGGTCGATTCGAGTACGCGGTCGAGGTCTTCCCCTTCTGGCAGTCCTATACCCCCACCTTCCAGCGCGCCAACTGCGTCCCCACCTCGAACCCCGCCGTCATCAGTTGCTCCCCCCTCTTTACCACCGGCGGAACCTACACCGGAGCCTCGGTCACGCCCATCATCCTCCGCTGGAACTTCAAGGGCACCGGCAAGCTCGTGCCGTGGGTGCAGGCCGCCGGCGGTCTCCTCTGGACCAACCACAAGTACCCCGGCTTCGGTTCGCCCATCCTCAACCTCGGCAACGACGGCCCTAACACAGAGGCCAGCGTGTTCAACTTCACGCCGCAGGGTGGCATAGGCCTCCACTACTTCATCAAACCCAATCGTTCCATCGACTTCGGAGCGAACGCCGTCCATATCTCGAGCGCCAGCCTCGGCGACAAGAACCCCGGTGTCAACGCCAGCGTTCAATTCAACGTGGGATACACATTCTGGAAGTAAGCTCGACCTCGCATCTGCTCCAACTATGAATCCAGACGCCATCATCGAATGCGTACCGAACTTCTCCGAAGGCAACGACGAACGCGTCGTCCGCCGCATCGTCTCAGCGATGCGCGTCGACGGGGTGAAGCTCCTTGACTGGTCCTTGGATCAGGCGCATAACCGCTCCGTCGTCACCATCGCCGGTCCCGCCTCCGCAGTCATTGAGGCGGCGGTGCGCGGGGCCGGCATGGCCGCGCAACTCATCGATCTCACCCGCCAGAATGGCGTCCATCCCCGCATCGGCGCCGCCGACGTCGTCCCCTTCGTTCCCGTCAGCGGCATGTCCCTCGGTGAAGCGGCGATGCTCGCCCGTCAGGCCGGCCTCGAAATCTGGAAGCGCTACGGTGTTCCGGTCTACTTCTATGAGGCCGCCGCCACCCGCCCCGACCGCATCCGTCTCGAAGACGTCCGCCGCGGCCAGTTCGAAGGCCTCCTCGAGGCCGCCCACAAGGACTCCACCCGCCGCCCCGACGTCGGTGGTCCCGAAATCCACCCCACCGCAGGAGCCAGCGCCGTCGGAGCACGCAGCTTCCTCATCGCCTACAACCTCTATCTCGACCAGCTCGACATCACCGCCGCCCGCGCCATCGCCCGCGACGTAAGAGCCTCAAACGGAGGCCTCTTCGGCGTCAAGGCCATCGGTGTCCTCGCCAACGGCCGCGCTCAGGTCAGCATGAACATCACCAACTACCGCATGACCTCCATGCCCCGCGTCTACGAGATGGTCGAAAATCTCGCCAGGAAGAATAAGGTGCGGATCGACGGCGCGGAACTCATCGGACTCATCCCGGAGGAGGCCTTTGAGCCGGATTCCGAATGGGTACGTCAAATAAGCGGGTTTATTCCCGAGGAGAAGGTGTTGGAACGCAAATTACACCATCCTATGGATTGGCCTACGCTCTAGCTTTGGTGACAATTCACCCCTCGTCATCCGTCTCCGGCAAAACCCCGTCCGGCGCCATCAAACCGATGGTGCCTCCGGGACGTACGAACTGTATTGAATTCAGCTTTTCCGCCGATATACTGATCTGGCGGAAGGAGAAATAACATGAAGTTTGGAAAAATGAGTTTGGTGGCCGGCCTCGCAATGGCGTTGACTCCCGTCCTGGCGAACGCGGCACAGTTGAGCGGTGACGCAAAGTCGGCCCTGCCCAAGGACGTCATTCAGGTCATCGTCGTCGACTACCGCGCGATGCAGAACTCGCCCGCGGCCATGAACCTGAAGGATCGCGTCCTTCCGCCCGAGCTCAAGAAGCTCGAGACCGCGCTCAAGAGCTCCGGCCTCAAGGTCGACAACGACGCCGACACCCTCGCCTTCGCGTCCTTCCGCGCCAACGGCGAGGGCACCCGCATCGTCGGCATCGCGCAGGGCCAGTTCCACACCCGCGAGATCATGGCGAACTTCGTCAAGACCAAGACCAAGACCACCACCGTGCGGAACAATACCGTGTACCCCATGGGCGCATCCGGCCTCAGCGTCGTCTTCCTCAACCAAACCACGATGGTCTTCGGCGATCGCGATGCCGTAAAGGCCGCGCTCGACGCCCGTGACGGTGTCGCCCCCAACTTCCTGCAGAACGGCGACATGGTCACCGAGATGAGCCAGGTTGACTCCAAGGCAGTCTGGAGCCTCCTCGATCAGAAGGGCACGCAGACCATGATGAAGAGCGTGCTCGGCGACGCCGCCCAGCTCGCCGACTACGACACTGTCCGCAACCGCATGAAGAGCTCCCGCTACACCATGGACTTTTCCAACGGCGTCCACTTCGACCTCACCGTCGTCACCAGCGACACCCTCACCGCAGCCACGGCCGCGACCCTCATGAAGGGCGTAGCCATCATGCGCAAGACGCAGGGCTCGCCGCTCGAGAAGACGGCGATCGACGCCACCACCATCGAATCGAACTCCGGCTCGATTCAGGTTGCCTACGCCTCCTCCGACCAGCAGTTCTCGAGCCTCCTCAGCTCGCCCCTGTTCCAGTCCGTCGTCAAGTAACACAACCCTGCTGTAAAACGGGCGGCCTTCGGGTCGTCCGTTTTGTTTTGTGAGAGCCGTTAGGACCTTCTAACCCACACGCCCCGTGCATTGGCCCCTAACCTGCTTTCCTCTCCGGCATGGATAGCGGACTCTACGCGGCATACAGCGGCCTCCTTGCCCGGACTCAGGCCCTCGACACGGCCGCCAACAACCTCGCCAATGCCGGCACCAACGGCTTCCGCGCCGAGCGCGAATCCTTCCGCGGCGTACTCGCCGGAAGCCTCGCCAACAGCGGCCTCAACGCCTCCCAGATCGGCCGTGCCGTCAACGACTTCGGCGTCCTCGGCTCCGCGGGCCTCGACATGAGCCAGGGCCAGCTCACCGCCACCGGCAACCCCCTCGACCTCGCCGTCGACGGCCCCGGCTTCTTCGCTATCCAGACCCCCCAGGGCACCCGCTACACCCGCGACGGAGCCTTCGAGCGCTCGCCCACCGGCATCCTCCAAACCCGTACCGGCGAGCCCGTCCTCGACACCCAGGGCAAGCCCATCACCGTCCCCACCGGAACCGTCCTCGTCGGCGCCGACGGCACCGTCTCCGTCAGCACGGCCGACTCCAGCGCCATCGCCGGCCAGATCGGCACCTTCACCTTCGCAGACCCCACCGCGCTCTCCGCCGAAGGCACCAACCGCTTCATTCCAGCCGATGGAGCCATCCCTCTCGCCGCCACCGGCACCATGCATCAGGGAGCCCTCGAAGGCGCCAACCAGGATGCCGTTCACGGCACCATGCAGATGATTCTCGTCCAGCGTCAGGCCGAGATGATGCAGAAGGCCATGACCGTCTTCAACAACGACTTCGACAAGACCGCCGCCGAAGAACTCGGCAAAGTTTAGGAGAACGCAATGATCCGAGCCCTATACACCGCCGCCAGCGGCATGAGCGCCCAGCAGGCCAACCTCGACACCGTCGCCAACAACCTCGCCAACTCCGCCACCGCCGGCTTTCGTCGCCGTCGCCTCCAGTTTGAGGACATGATCTACCAGAACGTCATCACCCCCGGCGCCGCGCAAAGCCAGCAAACCGCCTCCGCCGGCCTCCAGATCGGCCTCGGCACCCGCTCCGCCGCCACCGAGGTCATCATGAGCCAGGGCGACTTCAACCAGACCGGCAACCCGCTCGACCTCGCCATCCAGGGTCAGGGCTTCTTCCAGGTCCAGCGCCCCGACGGCACCACCGCCTACACCCGCTCCGGCAACTTCCACATGAACAACCAGGGCACCATCGTCACCGCCGACGGCGATCAGGTCCTCCCCGCTATCACCATCCCCACCAACGCCACCAACGTCACCATCTCTTCCTACGGCGTCGTCACCGCCACCATCCCCGGCCAGACCACCTCCGCCCAACTCGGCACGGTCCAGCTAGCCACCTTCGCCAACCCCGGCGGCCTCAACTCCATCGGCGGCAACCTCTTCCTGCAAAGCTCATCCTCAGGCAACGCCATCACCGAGGCTCCCGGCGGCAGCGCAGGTCTCGGCACCCTCCAGCAGGGCTACCTCGAAAACTCCAACGTAGATGTCGTCGCCGAGTTCGTCCAGATGATCCTGGCCCAGCGCGCCTACGAGAGCAACTCCAAGGTCGTCCACGTCGCCGACGACATGTACTCGCAGATCAACAACATGGTCCGCTAACCGTTGCCGTTGCTGTTGCCTTTGTTTCTAAGAGTGGACCAGGTAAATCCCAGGGAAATGGATTCACCTCATACGGAGATCGAAGATGCGCTTACCAGTCCTGTGCGTTCTATGCGTAACTCAATCCGTTGCTTTTGCCGAAAGCCCATGCGCCGCAACCCCTGCCGCAGCCATGCAGGCCTTTGCACAAGGCGCCCCGGGTGAGACAAACCTCGGCTATCGTGTTGCGAAACTGCGCACCGACCCAGCCCTCAACATCATCTGGGCCGACATCCAACGCTGCGATCATCCCGGCTGGCCCGGCATCAGCATCCCCACGCACGCGACCGTATCCCAGCCCGCCGAATCGCCCCTCATGCCTCACAAAGTCTTCGCCATACGCCCCGGTCAGACCGTCCGCGTCTGGCGCAACGAGCCCAACGCCCACCTCGAAATGCCCGCCATCAGCGAAGAGTCCGGCGCAGTCGGAGACCGCATCCGCCTGCACATCACAACACCCAACGGCCAGCCGCCCCGCCTCTGCTTCGGCGTCGTCCGTGGCCCCGCAAACGTGGAGATGGAGTAATCATGACCAACCCAACCCGCCCAATCCATCCAGCCCCCATGGAACCGAGCGTCACGAAGTTCGCTGCCATCGCCACAGCCATCCTTCTCCTCCTCGCCGCAGCCTGCGTCCTCCCCGCTCAGGAGACGAAGCCCAAAGGCGTCACCGCCTCCATCAAGGGCCTCATCACCAGCCCCAACCTCGCAGCCATGTCCCTATCCTCCTATCTCGCTCGCGTCCGAACCTCCACCTCCGTCGACCTCCCCACCACCGGAGCCATCTGGACCGACGGCGGCCGCTTCACGCGACTCACCACCGACGTCCGCGCCATGCGTCCCAACGACCTCATCTCTGTCGTCGTCTCCGAAAGCCTCGCCGCCGAGACCGACGGCACCGTCAAGAACTCCCGCTCCTCCAACGCCAGCTCCCAGATCTCCGCCCTCATGGGAGCCCTCCACGCCGGCAACGCGCTTCAGAACCTCCTCAATCAGAGCTCCGCGGCAGGCCTCAACGCACAGGGCCAGAGCGCCACCAACTCCAGCCTCTCCACCACCTTCGGAGGCCAGGTCGTCGACGTGCTTCCCAACGGCATGCTCGTCATCGAAGCCGCCCGCGAGGTCGAATTCTCCCAGCAGACCCAGACCATCGTCCTCCGCGGCCTCGTCCGCCCCGAAGACATCTCTCAGCAGAATCAGGTCCTCTCCACCGCCATCTCCTCGCTCGAACTCGAAGTCCGCGGGAAGGGAATCGTCAACGACTACACCCGCCGCCAGAACCCGTTGGTCCGCTTCATCCAGAAGCTCCTCGTCTTCTGAATCATTGCAACCGAAAAGGTTACAAATGCCAAAACCCGCCCTTAGCCTCAAGCTCCGGTTCGCCATCGCCGTCTTTCTCCTCGGCACAGTCACGGCGTTCGCCTCCGCCTCCGACTCCATCCCGCGTCAGGCACGCATCAAGGACATCGCTTCGGTCGAAGGCATCCGCGACAATCAGCTCGTCGGCTACGGCATCATCGTCGGCCTCAACGGCACCGGCGACAGCCAGCAGACCACCTTCCCCACTCAAACCCTCGCCGCCATGCTCCTCCGTATGGGAGTCTCCGTGCCCGCCGGCCAGATCCGCGTAGCCAACCTCGCCGCCGTCTTCGTCTCCGCGACGCTCCCGCCCTTCGCCCGCCCCGGCACCCGCATCGACATCACCGCCTCCTCCGCCGGAGACGCCAAAAGCCTCGAAGGCGGCATGCTCCTGCTCACCCCTCTCTACGGAGCCGACGGCAAGATCTACGCCCAGGCCCAAGGCTCCCTCGTCGTCGGCGGCTACGCCGTCACCGTCAACGGCAACACGAAACAGATGAACCACCCCACCACCGCGCGCATCCCCTACGGTGCCACCGTCGAGCGGGCCGTCCCCACGGAGATCGAGACCAGCAAGCAGTTCACCCTCCTCCTCAACGACGCCGACTTCCGCTCCGCCCAAGCCATGGCCACCGCTATCAACGCCGAGCTCGCCCGCCCCGCCGCCCACGCCATCGATAGCCGCCGCATCACCCTCAACGTAGCTCAGGGCCAAGCCGTGCCCGAGCTCCTCGCCCGCGTCGAGGCCATAGAGGTCCCCTTCTATCCCCGTGCCAAGGTCACCGTCAACGAGCGCACCGGCACCGTCGTCATTGGAGGCACCGTCGTCCTCCAGCCCGTCTCCATCCTCCACGGAGGCCTCTCCGTCAACGTCGTCAGCGAGTTCCAAACCTCGCAACCCAATCCCTTCGCCCAGGGCACCACCCAGACCGTCCAGCAAACCCGCGTCGAGACCCGTGACAAGCCCGTCAGCCGCATCGAGCTCAAGCAGGGTGCCACCGTCGACGACCTCGTTCGCAACCTGCAAACCATCGGTGCCTCCGCCCGCGACGTCATCTCCATCCTGCAGGCCATGAAGTCCGCCGGAGCCCTCGAAGCGGAGATCGAAGTCCTATGATCGCCATCCAACTCCTCACCGCTGCAACCTCCGGCACCCGCGAGAAGGCACGCCTCACCGACGCCGCGCAACAGTTCGAAGCCGTCTTCCTCCAGGAGCTCCTGAAGCCCTTGCAGGAGAGCGGCGACAGCTCCGAAGAAAAGTCCCCAGGCACCGACACGATGTCCAGCTACGGCACCGAGGCCGTCGCCAAAGCCATCGCAAAGGGTGGCGGCCTCGGCATCGCCCGTCAGATCGTCGCCAAGGTAGAGATCGAACGTCAGCACCAGAACGGAACGGTTAAGAATCTCTAACGGGTACTAAAGTTTGCCCTCCCCACGCCGATGAACTGAAGTAGACGGAGGCACCACACCATGAACTACTCGACCGGACTCAACCTGCAATACTTCCTCGGCAAGGTTGCAACTGCCGACACCACGCCCGCCGATAAGGCATCTTCAGTCACCGGCACAGCCACACCGGCGACCCTGCAAACGAACGATCAGACCCAGTTCAGCAAGGCCAGCGGTCTCCTCGTCGAGGCCCTCAGCGGGCCCGACGCCCGCATGCCCAGGGTCCTCGCTCTCTCGTCTGCGATCGCCGCCGGCACCTACCAGGTTTCGTCGCAGGATGTCGCCGGCAAGATGCTCGACGCGCTCTTGCAGTAACGCTGAGCTCTCGAAGCCAAAGGAGAAACACGGTGGTCATGACGGTCGAGCAGTTAGCCGGTGTCTTGGAAGATGCGGTACACAGCCTCACGGCGCTCGATGCCGAGCGTCTCGAAAAGCTCGAGCGCGAGCTCTCAACCGCCATCGCAACTGGAGCCGATTCACTCTTCGCCGAGCGCGACGCACGTCAGGAAGACGCACTCCGGGCCGTCATGGCCACGCACCGCTTGCTCGGCTCACTCCTCGAGAGCACAACCATCAACCTCAACATCCTCGAGACGCTGCGCAGCAGAACCGGGACAGGAGACGGACGATGGGGACGCTAAGCTCGCTCATGGATCTCACTCAGAGCGCCCTGCAATCCAACCAGGCCGCCCTCGACATCACCTCGAAGAACGTAGCCAACCAAAACGTCCAGGGCTACACCCGCGAGACCGTCTCCTGGCAGGCCGATGTCGTCTCCATCAACGGAACATCCGTCGGCACCGGCGTCACCACTGGACCCACCGCCGTCTCGCAACGCGACCGCGTCCTCGAGCAGCGCGTGCAGCAGCAGACGCAGCTCTCCTCAGCGGCCACCTCGCGCGCGACGGCCCTCGCCCAGCTCCAGTCCATCTTCGGCCTCAGTTCATCCAGCACCACCGCCATCAGCACGCCCCTGGGTGCCGCCATCGACAGCCTCTACAACGGCTTCAGCACCCTCGCCTCTTCCCCGGCGAGCACCTCCTCGCGGCAAGCCGTCCTCAGCGCCGCCAGCACGCTCGCCTCGGCCTTCCAGTCCGCCTCCACGCAGATCACCTCCACCAACGCCGGTCTCTCGCAAACCGCCACCAGCATCGTAAGCACGGTCAACGGCCTCACCAAGACCATCGCCACGCTCAACCAGCAGATCGGCACCCTCTCGCCCAACGCCGACGCAGGCGCCCTCGAAGACCAGCGTCAGGCCGCCGTTGCACAACTCTCGCAGTACATCGGCCTCGATCAGGTCACCACCGAAAGCAACGGCCTCACGCTCTCCACCAGCAACGGCACCGTCCTCGTCAGCGGCGCACAGTCCTTCGCGCTCTCCGCCACCACCGTAGGCAACAACGTTCAAATCACCGGAGCAGGGAACGCCACCGACATCTCGACCTCCCTCACCGGAGGCCAGCTCGGAGGCATCCTCTCCGTCCAGCACAACGAGATCCCAGCCCTCACCAGCTCCCTCGACCAGCTCGCCTACGCCATCGGCACCGCGGTCAATCAGCAGAACACCCAGGGACTCGATGCCAACGGCAACGCCGGACAGGCTCTCTTCACCCTCCCCGCAACCTCCACCGGAGCGGCCTCCTCCATCGCCGTCGCCACCGCCGATCCCTCCCTCGTAGCCGCCGCGGGTCCAGGCGAAGGCATCGCCGGCAACACCAACGCCAACGCCCTCGCCGCCCTCGCGACCGCCCCCTCCGCAGGCGGCCAGCCCCCCGCCAGCTTCTTCACCGGCATCCTCTCCGGACTCGGCGGAGCCGCAGCCACCGCGACCACCGACAGCACCGCCCAGCAGGCCTCCCTCACCCAGCTCACCACCCAGCGCAACGCCCTCTCCGGCGTCTCCCTCGACGAAGAGGCCGCCTCCCTCACGCAGTACCAGCGCTCCTACCAGGCCGCCGCCAAGCTCTTCTCCATCGTCGACACCGTCATGGAAGCGGCCATCAATCTAGGCTCGGCGACCACCATATAAGGAGCATCCATGCGCGTAGACCCCAACTATCTCCAGGGCCTCTCCGCCTCCATTTCGCAGTCCACCGCGACCGAGGCCACACTCACCAACGAGCTCTCCAGCGGGCTCCGCGTCCAGCAGCTCAGCGACGACCCCACCGCCGCCGCCCAGGCCCTGCAACTCACCTCCCAGGCCTCCCGCGCCGACACCTTCGTCCAGTCCGCCACCCAGCAGACCGGCGTCATGCAGGTCACCGACTCCGCCCTCGCCGAGGTCGTCACCCAGCTCACCTCGGCCATCTCCCTCGCCACCCAGGCCACCAACGGCACCCTCACCAACGCCCAGCAATCCTCCATCGCCACGCAGCTCCAGGGAATCCAGAGCGAGGTTCTCACCCTCGCCAACACCAGCTACCTCGGCCAGTACCTCTTCTCCGGCAGCAAAGGCGCCACCGTACCCTTCTCGCTCGACACCTCCGGCACCGCCACCTACGCCGGCGATACCGTCCAGCAGACCCTCAAGACCCCAACCGGCCAGTCGCTGGTCACCAACCTCCCCGGCTCCGCCGTCTTCTCCAGCACCTTCGCCGCGCTCGGCTCCGTCATCGCCGCGCTGCAATCGAACACCGTCACCGCCGCCAACACCACCGCCCTCTCCACCGCGCTCAGCGACGTCTCCACCCAGCGCACCGCCCTCGGCTCCTCTCTCAACCGCCTCACCGCAAGCAGCACCTACACCCAGACCCAGGTCGCAAACCTCCAGGTCACGCAAAACGCCCTCGTCGCCGCCGACACCGTCCAGGTCGCCACCGACCTCAAGAACACCGAGACCCAGCGCACCGCGATGCTCAGCCTCATGGCCGCTCTCAGCAAAGGCAGCCTCTTCGACTACCTCAAGTAAGCCACACGAATGTCTTCCCACATCTCGCCTGTGAGATGTGGGAAGACAGCCTCCCCCGCCCATCCCGCTATACTCAACCCATGCTCGGCACCCTCCAATTCATCTGGCGCGCCACCCGCGGCTCCCGCCTCCGCCCTTGGCGCAGCCCCTATCTCCGCTGGCGCTTTGAGACCTACACCGGCCAGAAGGCCGATACCGTCCAGCTCTCCGACTTCCTCCGCCTCATCGGCAGGGAGTGGCGTCAGTTGCTACACTTTCTTCGATGGACAAGCGAGATGAAGGAATACTCCGGCGAGTCCCGGAAGTAAACGCATGGTCGCGCCGTGATCTCCTCACGCGCGCCAGTCTGGCGGCAACAGCGACCCTCATCGGATGCGGCCACCAGACGAACTCCCCTCATCATCAGGCCCCCGCCTACGACGTCACCGGCCCTCACTCCCTCAAGGCCGTCGGAGCCACCCACGGACTGCTCACCGGCTGTGCCGTCAACGTCCGCGCCCTCCGCGACGACAAGCCCTACGCCGGCCTCGTCGCCAGCCAGTCCAGCATCCTCGTCGCCGAAAACGCGATGAAGTGGCAGGCCCTCCACCCCGCGCCCGACACCTACACCTTCGAGGCCGCCGACGGCCTCATCGCCTTCGCCGAAAGCCACCGCATCAAGATCCGCGGGCACAACCTCTGCTGGCACCTCTACAACCCCCAGTGGCTCAGCGCCATCGCCCCGGGGCAGGGAAGCGCCGTCCTCCGTGAGCACATCGAGCGCGTCGCCGGCCGTTACGCCGGCCGCATGCACTCCTGGGACGTCGTCAACGAAGCCATCGAGCCCAGGGACGGACGCGCCGACGGCCTCCGCAACTCCCCCTGGCTCACCCTCGCCGGCCCCGACTACATCGAACTCGCCTTCAAGACCGCCCGCGCCGCCGACCCCACCGCGCTCCTCTGCTACAACGACTACGGCATCGAGGGCGAGAACGAGGAGGCCCGGCGCAAGCGTCAGGCCATCCTCCTCCTCCTCCATCGCCTCAAGACCCGCGCCATTCCCATCGACGCCGTAGGCATCCAGTGCCACCTCACCGCCGGCAACCCCAACGCCTTCGGCCCTGGCCTCATGGACTTCCTCCGCGAGATCCGCGGTATGGACCTGCAGGTCTTCCTCACCGAGCTCGACATCAACGACCGCCAGCTCCCCGCCGACCAGGCCACCCGCGACGCCGCCGTCGCCGGCACCTACGCCCGCTTCCTCGACCTCGTCCTCACCGAGCCCGCCGTCACCTGCCTGCTCACCTGGGGCATCACCGACAAGTACACCTGGCTCAACACCGAAAAGGCCAGGCCCGACCACCTCCCCGAGCGCTGCCTTCCCTTCGACGCCGACTACAAACCGAAGCCCGCCTTTGCTGCCATGCGAACATCCATCGCGCACCGCACCCGCCCCACGACAAGAACGTAACCGCGCTGCGTTACGATGCATCAGATGGAAGAAACAAGGAGAACAAACATGAGTGAGTGGGTAAACCTGACCGCGGTCGACGGACACGAATTGAAGGCATACGTAGCCAAACCCGAGGGCACCCCTGTAGGAGCCGTCGTCGTTGTCCAGGAGATCTTCGGTGTCAACCCCTCCATCCAGGCAGTCGTCGACGGATACGCCAAGGAAGGCTTCCTCGCCATCGCCCCGGCTCTCTTCGATCGCTTCGAGCGCGACCTCCAGCTCGGCTACGGTCCCGACGACATGAAGAAGGCCTTCGATCTCTACGCCAAACTCGATCCCAGCATCCAGATCAAGGACGTAGCCGCCGCCTTCGCCTACGTCAAGGCCACAGCCGGCAAGGTGGCCGTCACCGGCTACTGCTACGGTGGCCTCATGACCTGGGTCTCGGCCGTACGTGGCGAAGCCCTCGGCGTGGTACCCGCCTGCGCCGTCGCCTACTATCCCGGCGGCATCGGCAAGTTCGCCACCGAGCAGCCCACCTGCCCCGTCATGCTCCATTTCGGGGCCGACGACGACCACATTGGCACCGATCAGGTCGACGCCGTACGCAACGCGCACCCCGGCGTCGAGATCTTTACTTACCCCGGCGTAGGCCACGCCTTCGCAAACTTCGCCCGTTCGAGCTACAATCAGGAAGCCGCTCAGATTGCCGATGAGCGCACGTTACAGTTTTTGAAGACGCACATCTCTTAGCCTTCTGGTTCGCGCGTGTGATTGCGGCGTTACCGGATGGTTGTCACCCCGATAGTTGGACAAATCTGTCCAAGGGTGGCCGGAGGGTGCATTTGCCCTGCTCCTCTTCCGGTGGTACCCTTTAGGGAGACACTAAGAGAGTGGACTAGAGATTTTAGGAGAAGTACCTGCTGTGTTAGCACCTGTTAAGAAGACCGACATTATCGCCAAGTTCCGTACGCATGACTCCGATACCGGGAGCCCCGAAGTCCAGATCGCTATTCTCAGCGAACGCATCGGTGAGCTCACCGAGCACTTCAAGACGCACAAGAAGGATCATGGTTCGCGCCGTGGTCTCCTCATGCTCGTCAGCAAGCGCCGTCGTCTGCTGGACTATCTCAAGAAGTGCGACGCCGATCGCTACCGCGATGTCATCGGCAAGCTGGGCATCCGCAAGTAGTCTTCAAGGCTCGACTCCGCAAGAGTCGAGCCTTTTCGACTTTTACGTGCCTCTTCGCACCGTGACCCATTCAGGACGAGCCATTTGACCAGAACCCATTCATCGCACCAGCACCCCCGCAAGGATCCCATTCGATCCTGCCTAGGGAGCTGCGGATGAGCCTGGGCCTGGATCCCGCTCCAACACCCTGCCCGCATGCCGCGCACGCCCTCACCGGCGGACGCAGCACACAATCCACGGCGCAGCCAAAGCAAAGTGCAGCGCGCTGCCTATTCCGGCCGGAGCCGGAAGGCTGCGCCTCGCTGTGCGTGCGATTGCCCTAGCGGCCTTACGATTTCCAACGACGAAAAAAGAGAGAAGAAAACCTATGAAGCAGGACGTTACCGTAGAGCTTGCCGGCGGCAAGCAGATCAAATTTGAGACCGGACGGATGGCCAAGCAGGCCTCCGGTGCAGCCCTCACCAGCAGCGGAGACAACGTTGTCCTCGCCACGGCCGTGGCCTCCCCTGAGCCCAAGGATGGCATCGACTTCTTCCCCCTCACCGTCGAGTACCGCGAGTTCACCTACGCCGGCGGACGAATCCCCGGTGGCTTCATCAAGCGCGAAGGCCGTCCCTCCGAAAAGGAAATCCTGACCTGCCGTCAGATCGACCGCCCCATCCGCCCGCTCTTCCCCGAGACCTTCCGCAACGAGACCCAGGTGGTCGCGTTCGTCTACTCGGCTGACAAGGAAAACGATCCTGACGTCCTCGGCATCAACGGCGCATCCTGCGCCCTCGCCCTCTCGGACATCCCCTTCCACGGCCCCGTCGGAGCCGTTCGCGTCGGTTACATCGATGGCGCCTACATCGTGAACCCCACCTACGCCGAGCGCGCCGTCAGCCTGCTCAACATCATGGTCGTCGGCACCAAGGACGGCATCGTGATGGTCGAGTCCGGCTCGAAGGAGATCTCGGAAGAGGTCGTCGTCGGTGCCATCGAGTTCGCCCACGTCGAGATCAAGAAGATCGTCGCGGCGATCGACGATCTCGTCAGCCGCGCCGGTAAGACCAAGCGCGAAGTGAAGCCCGTCGAGATCGACGTCGAGTACCTCAACGCCCTCGGCGAGAAGGTCGGCGAGCGCCTCAAGGACGCCCTCAACACCCAGAAGCACCCCAAGTTCGAGTCCTACGCTCTCGTCAAGGAGATCAAGGACGAGCTCAAGAAGGATCTTCCCGCTGACGATCCCTCCGCCGGCAAGAAACTCTCCAAGTACTACGAGCTCCTCCGCGAAAACATCTTCCGCGATCAGGTCCTCAACGACCGCATCCGCCCCGATCACCGCGCCTTCGACCAGATCCGTGAGGTCACCGTCGAGGTTGGCGTTCTCCCCCGCGTGCACGGTTCGGCCCTCTTCCAGCGCGGCGAGACCCAGGCTCTCGTCTCCGCGACCCTCGGCACCACCGACGACGCGCAGCGCATCGAAACCTACGAAGGCGAGCAGAAGCGCCGCTTCATGCTCCACTACAACTTCCCGCCCTTCTCGGTCGGCGAAGTCGGCCGCATGTCCGGCGTAGGCCGTCGCGAGATCGGTCACGGTGCCCTCGCGTACCGCGCCATCGAGGCCGTCCTCCCCGCGGAAGATGAGTCCCCGTACACCCTCCGCGTCGTCTCGGACATCCTCGAGTCGAACGGTTCCTCCTCGATGGCCACCGTCTGCGGTGCCTCCCTCGCGCTCATGGCAGCCGGTATCCCCCTCAAGGGAGCCGTCGCCGGTGTGGCCATGGGCCTCGTCCTCGATGGTGACAAGTACGCCGTCCTCTCCGACATCGCCGGTGCCGAAGATCATTACGGCGACATGGACTTCAAGGTAGCCGGAACCCGCAAGGGAATCACCGCGCTCCAGATGGACATCAAGGTCATGGGCATCACCGCCCAGATCATGCGCGAAGCCCTCGAACAGGCCCGCGTGGGCCGTCTCTCGCTCCTCGACACCATGGACGCGACCATCGCCAGCGCAGCCTCTGAGAAGAGCGCCTTCGCTCCCCGCATCCACACCATCCAGATCCCCACCGACAAGATCCGCGACCTCATCGGACCTGGCGGAAAGGTCATCCGCGGCATCATCGATGCCACCGGCGTCAAGATCGATGTCGACGACACGGGCCGCGTCAACGTAGCGTCCTCCGACGCCGACGGTCTCTCCCGCGCTATCCAGATGATCTCCGACATCACCGCCGTCCCCGAGATCGGCAAGATCTACCTGGGCAAGGTCGTACGCATCGCCGAGTTCGGCGCATTCGTCGAGATCTTCCCCGGCACCGACGGTCTCCTCCACGTCTCCGAGATCGCAGAGCACCGCGTCAAGGAAGTCAAGGACGAGCTCCGCGAGGGCGATCAGATCCTGGTCAAGGTCCTCTCCATCGAAGGCAACCGCATCAAGCTCTCCCGCAAGGCTGTCCTGCGTGAGCAGCGCGCCAAGCTCGGCCTCCCCGAGGTCGCTGAGCCCTCCGCCTACGGCGCACCCATCGCCCGCCCCGAACCCACCACCGAAGCCCCCGAAGACGCAGAAGACTTCGACGGCGAAGAGGGTGACGACGAGGAGGGCGGCGACGACGAGCCGAACTTCAACCGTGCCGAGCCCGCGCCCGGCGCAGCACCCGGCACCCCCCGCCCCGCCGGTTCCGGCGATCGCCGCCCCGGTGGCGGAGGCCGTCGCCGTCGCGGTGGACGCCGTCCCGGCGGCCCCGGTGGCGCAGCCCCCCAGGGCGGCGGCGGACCCCGCTAACCAGAACCGCAGCAAGAAGGGCCATGCGCAAGCATGGCCCTTTTCCTTTCACTTCACCACCATGACCAAGCTCCCAACCCTCGCCTTCTTCGCACTCTGCCTATGGAGCTCCGCCGCATGGATCGCCGCCGGCACTCTACCATCCCAACTCCCCGCGCTCCAATCTCAAGGCTTCCACTTCCTCCTCCTCGCCCTCGCCACGACGATCGTCTGCCTCTCCGGAAAAACCCCCGTCAACACGCAACTCCGGCTCATCCTCCCCGGCCTGGCCCTCTTCGCCGCCCCGTTGATCCTCCTCACCAACGCCCAAACCCTCCTCTCCTCGTCGTACAACGTCCTCGTCTTCGCCCTCCTCCCTATCGTCATCGTCGTCGCCCAGGGCCAAATCCGCTGGCTCATCCCAGCTCTGGCCGGAGTAGCCGGCATCCTCGTCCTCCTGCCCGTCTCCCTCCCCGAGACCCCCCGCGCCTGCCTCGGCCTTGCCCTCGTCCTCGCCGCCATGGCCCTCACCGCATGGGCCATCCTCACCCTGCACCGTACCCCCCCGACCGCCTGGTCCATCGCCGCCATCTTCCTCGCAACCGCCCTGATCCTCACCCTGGCCAGCCCCGTCCACACCCCCTGGAGCCGCAGCATCGCCGCCACCGAAGCCCTGCGCTGCCTCCTGCTCGACGCCCCCGAAGTCCTCCTCCTCCTCTGGCTCATCCCTCGCCTCGACCCCCGCCGCCTCTCCGCCCGCTGGCTCCTCGCCCCCCTCCTCACCGTCATGGAGGGATACCTCCTCATGCGTCCCGCCGCCGGTATCCGCCTCCTCATCGGCCTTGCCCTCCTCGCCATTGGCGGAGCCATCCTCCTCCTCGCCCCCGACGAGCACCCCGAATCCCTCCGCCTCTACTGATGTGATCGCCGTCACATCCAGACCGCTCGTCACACGGTCTACTGGTTACAGCCGAAAAGAATCTCGGCCCCGGAGGATCCTCTCATGCCCGTCCTGGAAGAGCCCGTCACCGTCTCGATCGATACCATTCTCCTCGCAACCGACTTCTCCATGGTCTCGGAGAAGGCCACCGCCTACGCCCGCGGCATGGCCCTGCGGTTCGCCTCCTCCGTCGAGGTCGCGCACGTCTTCGACCCCGCCGCCGCGATCCTCTCCGAAGAAGCTCTCCTCGGCCTCCCCGTCGGCGACCGCGTCCGCGTGCAGAACGACCGCCTCCGCGATCTCTGCCACACGCTCACCCGCGAAGGCGTCACCACGCACGCACAGCTCTCGCAGGCGCACGACCCCGCCAGGGCCATCCTTGCCCTGGCTCGCTCCACCGACGCCGGACTCATCGTCACCGGAACCCGCTCCAGAAACGGTATCGAGCGCCTCTTCCTCGGCTCCACCGCCGAGAAGCTCATCCGCCAGTCTGCCTGCCCCGTCCTCACCGTGGGCCCCTCCGCCCGCTGGCCCGCCCGTGGCCCCCTCGTCTTTCGCAACATCGTCTTCGCCACGGACCTATCCGCGCAGTCCTTAAAGGCGCTCCCCTACGCCCTCTCCTTCGCCGAAGACAGCGGTGCCCATCTCTACCTCTGCATGGTCGTCGAGGAGCAGTCCCTCACCCCCTATCAGCGCGAGCACCTCACCCAGGGCTTTCGCGAGGGCATGCAAAGCCTCATTCCCGAGCGCGCCCGCGACTGGTGTACGCCCGAGTGCATCGTGGAGTACGGGGACGCTGCCACCTCCATCCTCGCCGCGGCCCAGCGACTTGACGCCGGCCTCATCGTCCTCGGTGCCCGTCAATCCTCCTTCTGGCTCTCGTACCTGGAGCACGGCCTCACCCCCAACATCGTTGCCAACTCTGTCTGCCCCGTCCTGACCATCTGCTAGCAGGGGCTATACTCCGCTCATAGCTGACGTCGCAGTCCAAAGCTCCAAACACTGAAAGCCGGGATCAAGATGCTCTCCGTCACCCCAACCCGTCCGGTTCACGACTGCGGCCACTGTGAATACCGCTCGCTGCGCATGTTCTGCAACCTCGACGAAGCCGCCCTCGCCGACTTCAACGCCATCGGCGTTCAGACGAAGTTCCTCCGTGGCGAAACCCTCTTCCGCGAAGAAGCCCCCAGCGATGCCGTCTTCGTCCTCTGCTCCGGACAGGTCAAGCTCTCCTGCTCCTCGCGCGAAGGCCGCACCCTCATCCTCAAGATCGCCATGCCCGGCGACGTCCTCGGCCTCGGTGCCGTCATCTCCGGTACCCGCTACGAGGTCACTGCCGAGACCATCGAGCCCACCCAGCTCAACCGCATCCGCCGCGACGACTTCCTCGAATTCCTCAATCGCCACGGGCAGGGAAGCCTCCACGCCGCCAAGGCCCTCAGCGAGGAATACAAGTCGGCCTTCTTCGACGCGCGCCGCCTCGCCCTCTCCGGCTCCGCCGCCGGACGTTTAGCAGGTGTGCTGTTGGGCTGGGGCAGAGCAGCCGCCTGCAAGGGAGGCGAGATGCGCTTCACCATGGCCCTCACCCACGAAGAACTGGCCAACCTCGCTGGCATCTCCCGCGAGACGGTCACCCGCACCCTCGCCCGCTTCCGCCGCGAGAAGCTCATCCAGATGTCCGGCTCCGCCATGGTCCTGCTGGCCCCCGAACAACTCGAAGCCCTCTCCGCTTAGAGCGTCGGTAGCTCTCGCTCACCGAAAAACCGGTCTCGGTTCCGTGCGATGACCGAAGTGAAAACATACCACTTTTCGCCCACCACATTTTCCATGCATTTGGCCACAAAATCCATGCAAAACACCACGTTTTACCGTCCCACAAGTTCCTGGTAAAACGTTGGGATTTTTACATCGCCATCCCGTAAAGGCTTTAGAACACCACGATTACGGGAACGCTCGGAAGTGGTGCAAAACAGACCAATTTAACCTGGAAATTAACCTGTGTGGTCCGACCAATCAGAGCCCGATCGACATCAGCATCTCGCCCACGGCAGACCGCCACCGCTGCAGCTCTGTGCGGTCTCCAAGCTTCAACTGCTGCGCCGCTTCACCCAGCGTAATCCGTTTGGAATAAAGCTCATCCGTCACGCGATCCGCCAGATCCGGCAGAAAAAGGCTCTTTCCGCTCTGCTGCAGAACCGCATCTCGCACCGGGCTCTTTTCAAAAAGTTCGAACTTCCGCTCCTCGCCAAAATACCCGTTCCGCACCACATGGATGACGCCACCCGGCATCAGCTCCATGTACTCCTTCAGCAGGTCCACTGAGTCCCTCTGCCGATTGATGATCCATAGCGTAATCAACGGACGGCCCAGTTCAGCCAATGCATTCAACAGGATAGCGCCATGATCGCGTACGCCATTGTTGTTCCGTGCCGGCGTATTCACCACGATCGCCTTGAACGGATGCGTATCGCACACATTCACGAGATGAATCCAGCCTTCGACGTCATCCAAATCGACGCCTTCGCTCTCGATCACCTTGCCATACGACTTCCAGACGTCTGGATTCGTCGTATCGGCTTCAACAAACTTCAGAAACTTATGATTCGTTGCAAGATAGTCCAGGACGGCCATCGACGTGATCGACTTGCCGACGCCTCCCTTGCTGCCGCTGACAAAGATAATCGGTGCGTTCATCGTTCCCCACGCTGATGGTCTGTTGGATGGTGTGGGGCCAGTGTAGAACAGAACCTGCGGTGTACCAAATTGCTCAGATTTCGCAGGATTTAGCGCCCCATCCATCCGCCATCGACCGTCAGAACGGTCCCCGTCACATAGTCCGAGGCCGCCGAAGCAAGGAACAGCGCGGCACCGCCCAGGTCCTGCGGCTGGCCCCAGCGGGCAGCCGGAATCCTCTCCAGAATCTGCCGGTTGCGCGTCTCGTCCGCCTGCAACGCCTCGGTATTGGTGGTCGCAAAGTACCCCGGCGCAATCGCATTCACCTGGATTCCCTTGGGAGCCCACTCATTCGCCAGCGCCTTGGTCAACTGCGCCACGCCACCCTTGGACGCCGCGTACGCCGGAACCCGAATCCCGCCCTGGAAGCTCAGCAGGGAAGCGATGTTGATAATCTTGCCCGGAGCCTTGCGCGCGATCAGATCCCGCGCAAACAGTTGCGAGAGTTGAAACACCCCGGTCAGATTCACCTGCAGCACCTGCTGCCAGTCAGCGAGCGCCACGTCTTCGGCGGCCTCGCGATGAATCGTCCCCGCGTTGTTCACCAGAATATCGATGTGCCCAAAATGGGCCTTGGCCTGGGCGAACAGATCGGCTGCACCCTCGGTACTCCCAAGGTCCGCGCGAAACGCCGCGGCGGCCTCTCCAATCGTCTCAGCCGTAGCCGTCGCGGCCCTGCGGTTGCCATGCACGGCGACCTTCGCGCCGGCCTGCGCAAGCGCCTCGGCGATAGAGGCTCCAAGGCCCGAAGCAGAGCCGGTGACGAGGGCGACTTTGCCCTTGAGACTGAAAAGGTCGAGAACGTTGGTGGTATTTTCCATGGCACCTTTGACTCTATCGCTTTGCCCCGCAGGAGACAAAGACAGGCAGTTTCTCTGGCATACTGCTTGCATGCTTCCTTCAGGTGCAACCGCGGTCCTCAGGCGAAGGCTGAGCCTTGTGCTGGCTCTTCTCCTGGCCGCGGGCAGCGCCAGCGCCTATCCCAGCGCCCAGCCCAGCACCCAGCCCAGCACCCAGCCCAGCGCCCAGACCAGCACCCAGACCAGCACCCAGACGAAGCCCGCCGACCTAACCCCCGCCGACACCATGACCCTGCACGTCGTCGTCCGTGAACTCCAGGTCGCGGCTCTCGTCCTGGATAGCCATCGCCGGCCCGTAGCCAGGGTGGACCCGGCCAGCTTTCGCCTGCAGATCGAACATAGGCCCAGGTTCCAGCCCATGCGCGTGCATCGCGAGGGCGACGATCCCATCACGCTTGCCGTCCTGCTCGATGCCAGCCGCGAACAAAAGTATCTCGATCAACTCCCCGACGCCCTCGCCACCCTGCGGGAAAAGGCGCTCCTGCCCCACGACCGCCTGCTCATCTCCGCCGTCGATTGCAAAGGACTGATCTACAAGGGAGACACGAGCACCCCCGAGTCTGTGCGTACCGGCGTCCAGCAGTTGCTGGCGAGCGGAATGCTTCACGACGGCATGCACAAGGGCCGGCCAAGACTGTGTACCGACCGCGCCCACGTATGGGACGAGGTCGCCTACGCCTTGCATCGCGTGGCCTCGGAGCCCGGGCGCCACGCCGTCCTGGTCGTCTCGGAGGGCTACGACTACGGCAGCCTCAATACGCTTGCCAGGCTTGAAGAGTTCACCACGGCGGTCGCCGGCACCGTCTTCGTCCTTCCATCCCTCGACATGAGCGGGCCGAACGTGCGCCGCAGTCCTCTCGACCAGCTCGTCATGATGAGCGGCGGCGCGGTCCTGGAGGCGCCCGGCAAGGAGGGAATCGCACCGTCGCTTCTCGAATGCGTGGAGATGCTGCGCGACCGGTACATCCTTGGCTTCAATCAGCCCAGCCACCTCAAGAACGGACACAACGACCTGCATGTGACCATCCAGCACGCGTCGTACGATATCCGTGCGTCGGGGGTGAGCACCCCGGGCGAAGTGCCTGTCTCCGACCCGGCTCGCTCCGCTGCGAACCCCTCGCAGGCCAACGCCACCGAGGCTCAGCCGGCAGCGGGAACGGCCCCTCCCAAGCCTTGAAAGCGTTGAAACTGATACGCTGGTTCGGTATGCCCAGCGACGCTGGCACAGGTTTTTCCGGAGAGTGATACGTGAAGCTTTATCAGATGGCGGATGCGGTACGGTACAGCAGAATGACGACCTCGGAGCTGCGGGAGACGTTCCTGCTCGAGGGGTTGTTCAAACCGGGATTGATTGAGTGCGCCTATGTCGACCTGGACCGCACGGTCATCGGCTCCGCTGTACCCACCACCTCGCCCCTGAAGCTCGAAACCTACCCCGAGCTCCGCGCCGACTTCTTCTTGGAGCGCCGCGAAATCGGCATCCTGAACGTCGGTGGCGCCGGTTCGGTCATCGCCGATGGAACCACCTATGAACTCAGCAAGCTGAGCTGTTGCTATGTCGGCCGCGGCGTCAAGGACGTTCAGTTCGTCTCCGCCGATGCCGAAAATCCAGCGTACTTCTACCTCCTCAGCTACCCCGCGCACAAGGAGTTCCCGACCGCGATGGTGAAGTTCGAGGAGCTCCAGGGCCTCGCCCTCGGCTCCAGCGAGACCTGCAACCAGCGCACCATCTACAAGACCATCTTCAAGGACGGCATCAAGAGCTGCCAGCTCGTCATGGGATTCACCCTCCTTGCCCCCGGCAGCAACTGGAACACGATGCCTCCGCACACCCACATGCGCCGCAGCGAGGTCTACTTCTACTTCGACATCGATCCCGCGCACCGCGTCATGCACCTCATGGGACCCACGGACGAAACCAAACACCTCATCGTCGCCGACAAGGAAGTCGTCGTCAGCCCCGGGTGGTCCATCCACGCCGGCGTCGGAACCAAAAACTACACCTTCTGCTGGGGCATGGGCGGCGAAAACCAGGAGTACACCGACATGGACGCAGCTTCAATCGCGGAGTTGAAGTAGGCCATGGGGGATTCAGCCGGACTGCACCTGAAGGCAGTGACAGATACCAAGTTCGACCTCGTCTCACTCGGCGAAGTGATGCTCCGCTTCGATCCCGGCGAGGGTCGCATCGTCGGAGCGCGCAACTTCCGCGTCTGGGAGGGCGGCGGTGAGTACAACGTTGCGCGCGGCATACGTCGCTGCTTCGGCCTTCGCTCCGCCATCGTCACGGCCCTTGTCGACAACCCCGTAGGCCGCCTCGTCGAGGATCTGATGCTGCAGGGCGGCGTCGATCTTTCGCATGTCCTCTGGCAGCCTTTCGACGGCATTGGCCGCGAGGCCCGCAACGGTATCTACTTTCTCGAGCGCGGCTTTGGCGTGCGCGGTGGTCTGGGCATGATGGATCGCGGTGTCACCGCCATCTCGCAACTCAAGCCTGGCGAGATCGACTGGGACGCCATCTTCGCGGCAGGCGTTCGCTGGTTCCATACCGGCGGCGTCATGGCGGCGCTTTCCGAGGGCTCAACGGAGGTCGTCCGCGAGGCGATGCAGGCTGCCGGTCGTCACGGCACGGTCGTCTCCTTCGACTGCAACTACCGCCCGTCGCTCTGGAAGGCCCGTGGAGGCCGTCAGGGCTCGGTCGACGTCAACCGCAGCCTTATGCCTTACGTCGATGTCCTCTTTGGCCACGAGGGCGACGTCGCCGCCACCATCGGCCCTGCATCGCTCTCGGCACCATGGCATACGTTGGACAGCTACGGCCCGATGGCCTCTCGCGTCGTCGCCGACTTCCCCAACATCAAAGTGATTGCCAGTACCGTGCGCCAGGCCGTCACGGCCAATACCAACAACTGGGGTGCGTACGGCTGGGCGAACGGGCAGGTCTACGAGGGGATGAAGCTCCACGACCTCGAGATTCTCGACCGTGTCGGCGGCGGCGACTCCTTCGCCTCGGGGCTCATCTACGGCCTCATGGAGGGCAAAGGCATGCAGTGGTCGGTCCACTGCGGCGTGGCCCACGGAGCCCTCGCCATGACCACCCCCGGCGACAGTTCAATGGCCACCATCCCCGAGGTGGAACGCCTCATGTCCGGCGGTGGAGCCGGGACACAACGATAATGACGAAAGAGAGAGCAATGGACAAGATCAAGGTTCTGGAAGAGTTGAAGACAATCGGCCTCGTGCCGGTTTTGCGTGCGGACTCGGTGGCGAAAGCGCTGGCCCTTGCAGAAGCGATCGCGGCCGGCGGCGTCACTGTTCTTGAGATCACGATGACCGTTCCCGGCGCCATGCAGGTTATGCGCACCCTCGCCGAGACGCGCCCCGACATCCTCATCGGTGCCGGAACCGTCCTCGATCCCGAGACCGCCCGTATGTGCATCCTCGAAGGCGCTCAGTTCGTGGTCAGCCCAGCAGTCAACACCAAGACGATTGAAATGTGCCACCGCTATTCGATCGCGGTGCTGCCCGGTGGTCTGACCCCTACCGAGGTCGTTACCGCCTGGCAGGCCGGCGCCGACGTCGTGAAGGTCTTCCCGGCCAGTGCGATGGGTGGTGCTGCGTATCTGAAGAATCTCAAGGCGCCTTTGCCACAGGTGGAACTGATTCCGACTGGCGGCGTCTCGCTCCATTCAGCCATGAGCTTCCTGGAGGCCGGTGCGTTTGCGCTTGGTGTGGGCAGCGATCTGGTGGACGCGAAGGCCATGGCCGAGGGTCGGCCTGAGGTCGTCACCGAGACAGCCCGGAAGTACCTGAGCATCGTGAAGGAGTTTCGCGCGAAGGCGTGAAGCTCATTTAGTCTTCGATGTGATCTCGCGTCCTGAGGACGATGATGATGGGCACAATCAGTATGACGATACCGGCTGCAGACAGGAGAAGGTAGTTCATGTCCACTCCATTTCTTTCTGCGGAGGTCTTTGCCTCTCGCGGTTGGGATACGTCGCTGGGGGAAAAATACTGCAATGACTCATCCTACCCCGGCGAAGGGAGTCAGGGCTACCTCCGCGCCACAGGGGCATCGTTCCCGGTGAGGATGCAGGGGACGGCTACCAGAAGGAGCACGGCGAGAGCGAGAAGAAGATTGAACATGGGTTGATCTCCTTGGATGGGGAGGAGCAATCCCTCCCGACAAAACGATCATCGGCTTCTTTGCCGCACACGAACATCCCACTTTGGCCCCGAGAAGAGGACAGAGGTGGGAGATGGGGATAACCCCTTTGTGGGAGACGGCTGACTTTTGTGAGGGAGTAGGGACTTGCGTTCGATCGCGGACGACTGCATGCTCGGTGCGTGAAGAACCTGCTTCGGGCGACGCGGGCTCGATGGGTGCTGTTTCCGGATAAGAGGCGCGGAGACAGCGGTAAGGAAGCACTCTTAGATCGCGGTCTGTTCGTCCTTGAGGCCACCGGCACGAACACAGATCACGATGGGGGCGATCACGACGAAGAGGAGGGTGATGAAGATCATGTTCGTTTCTCTTTTCCTTGAGGAGGGCTTGTTCGCCTCCTGACAAGATCGATCTTCAGGCCGAACGCACGATGTTGCCATTGCACTTTGGGGGCTATCGTCGGACGAGGGTGTGATGGTCATAACCCAAAGGTGTTAGGCGTGGTACTCTGCGAGGCACCATGAGGCTGAACAGGCGAGAGTTTGCGGGCGTTGTGAGCGCAGCGTGGCTGGCACCGAGGCTCTTCGCCCAGACGGCCCGGCCCAATGTAGCGGCGATCGAGCGCGAACGCATGATTCGGCTCGGAACAGCGGCGCTCGACGAGCCGGTCGTGTCGGTCACGTCTCTTCCGGGTGTGGGTTCACCCGGCGGAAAGCAGGATTACTTCTCCACCGAGAGCTTCCGCGCGCACCGCAATGCTCTGCGTGCCATGTGTGTGCGCGTGGGGGCGCTCGCCGGTGCCTATGGCGTTACGCGCGACGATCGATTTGCCGCAGCTGCCGCGGTCGCTCTGCGCGTCTGGTTCGTCGACGAGAAGACGCGTATGACGCCGCATCTGCGCTTTGCGCGCGTGATGCCCGAAGCCGCAATGCCCGAGACCAGGACGACCGGAACGCCGGAGGGAATCGTCGAGGGCGTCTTCCTCGCGGAGGTGGGGGTTGCGATGCCGTTTCTCGCAGCCTCTCCCGCCTTGACGGATGAGGACCTCGCCGGAGTGAAGGTCTGGTTCACCGCCTACAGAAAGTGGCTCACCGAGCCCGAGGACGACGGACCGAGGATCGCTGCGCTGGCCCGCGACCTGCGCAACCATCACGGCTCATCCTGGATGCTGCAGGCGACGGCAGCCGCGCACTGCGTGAAGGACGACGTCGCGCTGGCCGATCTTCGCCACCGCTTCCAGCACGTCACCCTGCGGGCTCAGACGGTTGCGCTGGGAAACTTTCCGGCTGAGTTGCTGACGCAAAATCCCTACCGGAACTCGCTCTTCAACCTGGACATGCTGGCCGGAGCCTGTGAACTCCTGTCGAGTCCCTTCGAAAGCGTCTGGGACTTCGAACTACAGGACGGACCCGGGATGCGTGCTGCCTTGGCTTACCACTTCCAGTACATCGCCAGCCGTCCCAAGTGGCCTTATCCCGCGGACGCATCGCACTTTCTGGAACTGCCCCTGCGCAGACCTGCCCTTCTCTTTGCGGCGCGGGCGTACACACGACCGGAGTACGCCGACCTCTGGAAGTCGCTTCCCGCCGATCCGCCCGAGGCGCTCGCTGAAAGCTTTCCTATTCGCCAGCCATACCTCTGGGTCACGAAGCCACCCTTCCGCATCGTGGGATGATGGAAGGCATGAGACGCGAGTTATTGCCTGAAATCGACGAGATCCGTGCCGCTGCGGACCTCGTGGCGCAGTACCTGCCCCAAACTCCGCAGTACACCTGGCCGCAGATCAACGCGCGTGCGGGCCGGAGGGTGTGGGTGAAGCATGAGAACCATCTGCCGGTCGGAGCCTTCAAGGTACGCGGTGGGCTGGTCTACATGAACGCTCTGCGGCAGAAGCTTGCCCCGGGCAGCACGGTCATCTCCGCGACGCGAGGCAATCACGGGCAGTCGATTGCGGTCGCTGCCCGCGAGAACGGGTTTCGCGCCGTGATCGTGGTGCCGAAGGGAAACTCCCTCGAAAAGAATGCGGCCATGCGCTCCCAGGGCGCGGAACTGATCGAGTTCGGCGACGATTTTCAAGCTGCCACAGAGCATGCCATGACACTCGAGGCAGAGCACGGATGGCACAGGGTGAAGTCCGTAAGCCGGCATCTCGTCGCGGGCGTCGCCACGGGCTTTCTGGAGCTTCTCACGACGCATCCCGAGATCGAGACGATGTATGTCGCGGTGGGGATGGGATCGGGTATCTGCGCCGCGATGGCCGTGCGCGACGGCCTGGGCCTGAAGACGGAGATCGTCGGCGTCACCTCGTCGGCGGCACCGGCCACGGCGAGGTCCTTTGCGGCCGGGCGAGTGTCCGAAGCTGAGACTTCTACGCGCATCGCCGACGGCGTGGCCTGCCGCAAACCCGACGGGGAGGCCATCGAAACCATGCTCAGCGGTGTCGCGCGCCTCATCGAAGTCCCCGATGAGGCCGTCGAGGAAGCCATGCGGATCTACTTTGCCGACACGCACAACGTCGCCGAAGGAGCCGGTGCGATCGGTCTCGCCGCAGTCCTTCAGGACGAGGGAGCAGGCGGCGTCTGTGGGACCGTATTGAGCGGCGGCAACGTGGACTCGGATGTCTTCGCGCGTGTGCTGGGTTCCTGACCCTGACTTAGAAGCTTCGAGGATCCAAGTTTTTGGGTGAGGGCGCGGTCGGGAGTGTCAGTGAGACCGGAGGCAGACCTTCCGTCGTCGCCGTCAGGGTGATGCTTCCGTTGCCTGCTGTCGCGCCTACGATCGCCTGCGTGCTGCCTTGATAGACCGTGCGCTGTTTGGCGAGGTACGACTCATGGTCAAGCAGATTGCCATTGTCGACCGCGACGATCCTGCCCGGGCCTTTGGTTGCGAAGTGGATAACCGTCGTGGAGTCGGGAACAACGGTGTTTTCGGCGTCGAGCAGTGTCGCGGTAACAAAGACGACGTCGTCCCATATCGGCGTGGCCGCTCTCTGAGCCACGTTCAAAGCCAGATGGGTGGGCTTCCCGGCGGTGCGGAGGGTATCTTCCGCGACGATCTTTCCCGCTGTGCGAGCAACCGCCTTCAGCACTCCGGCAGCATAGGGAACCCGGAACTGGATGGGGCTTGCGTCGCGGTGTCGCTTCTCGGTCCCCAGCGATGTGCCATTCCAGCTGAGTTCCACTTCGTCAGCGTTGGTGTAGACCTCTACCTTCTCCGTGTGCGCCGTTGTGTCGACAGGATTCCAATCCATCAGCAGCGTTGGGGTCAGACGCGTTGCCGTGGGCTGATTGGGAGCTTCATAGCCAGGGTCGGTAGGATTCTTCTGGGCCGGGGCCACCCGCCGGGCGATCTTGACCATCGGAGTCTCGGTCCACCATGACTGCCGCTCAAAGGCACGCGGACGCGGCTCGGAGGTGGTCAGCAGAAGACCTCCACCAGCTCCAATTGCCGGCCAGTGTCCCGACTCGCCCAGGTAGTCGACGCCCGTCCACAGGAACTGCCCGGAGTACTCGGGATGGTCGCGCATCGCTACCCACTGCTCTTTGACATGCGTGTTCTCGGTGCCGATGATCGCCCGCGTCGGCTTATCGGCGTGGGCCTTCAGGATCTCCTGCTCCCGGTAGTTCTGCCCGATCACGTCGAGCAGGTCGGCCAGACCATCTTCATAATCGTGCGAGACGTTTGGCCGGAACAGCCCCTGCGTCACAGGCCGCGTCGGGTCGTTCTTGTGGAAGGTGTCGACGAGCGACTTGAGAATGGGGATCGCGATCTCAGGGTGCGGCGTGTCGTGGATCTCATTGCCCGCGCTCCACAGGATGATCGACGGATGATTGCGGTCGCGCTGGACGGAATCGGCGGTGTCGCGCAGGCTCCATGCACGGAAGTAGAGGTGGTAGTCGTAGGGATTCTTGGCTACCGTCCATGCGTCGAACATCTCGTCCATGACGAGGAATCCCATGCGATCGCAGAGGTCGAGGAACTCCGGCGCGGGTGGGTTGTGCGCGGTGCGGATGGCGTTCACACCGTACTTGCGCAGTTCGGTCAGGCGGCGCTCCCACGCAGCCAGGGGGACCGCGGTGCCGAAGGGGCCCGCGTCCGTGTGCAGGGCGGCTCCGTAGATCTTGTGATGCTTCCCGTTGAGGAAGAAGCCCTGGTTCGGGTCGAAGTGGAACTCGCGAATGCCGAAGGGAACCTTTTCCTGATCGCCCTGGATGCTGGCGGTGATGGTATGAAGGGCCGGATGATCGAGGTCCCAGAGCTCGGGGTGCGGAATGGAGAGCTCCGCTTCAAGGTCGGCGGATGAGTGTGCCGCGATGGTTGCCGGTTTGGATCGGTAGGGCGCGAACGATTCGACGAAGCGACCGTTCGGGAGCTGGAGGCTGATGGTCAGGGTCACATTGGCAGGTTTGTCGGAGTCGTTCTGGACCGTCGTGCGGACGTGGACAGTCGCGGAGTCGGGCGAGACCTTCGGCGTCGTCACAAACGTGCCCCAAGGAGCGATATGAACCGCGTTTGTGGAGATGAGCCGTACATGCCGGTTGATCCCGGAGCCCGTGTACCAGCGGCTGGCCGGCTGCTGGCTGGTATCGGTACGCACGGCGATGGAGTTCGCTCCAGCATGGAGACAGCCGGTGAGGTCATAGTGGAAGCTGACATACCCATAGGGGCGATGACCGAGCAGCTTGCCATTGCAGAAGACGTCGGAGTTCGCCATGACGCCATCGAACGCGATCCACGTCTCCTTGTGTGCCGCGGGAGCGGGGATGGTCTTGCGATACCACGCAATCCCCGTAGGGAAGTAGCCTCCGCCCTGTCCCGACTTGTTCTCGGCGGCGACCGGCCCGGCGATGGACCAGTCATGCGGCAGATCGACCGTCTGCCAGCCCTTGTCGTCGAAGCTCGCCTCGCTTGCACCTGCTGGATCGGACTGCGTGAAACGCCATGCGGCGTCGAGAGGCGTGACTGTGCGTGTCTGGGAGGCAGCGGGCAGGGCAGTCAGCAGAAGCAGGAGAAGCGTGCGGCGCATGGGCGTCCTTCATCGTTCGTGGGCTAAGACAAGAGTACGGTTTCGCCGCGCACGAGCCATCCTACTTTCGGCAGAGTGGCGGCAGGATTCGTGTGTCAGACTTGAAGCAGCACGTGTGGAGGGTTTGGATGTCGAAGTTTGTCGTGATTGCCGAGTTTGCCGTGGTGCCGGAACACAAGCAGGAGTTTCTCGATGTATGCGTCTACGATCATGAGCGGTCGACAGCGGATGAGCCGGGATGCCGGCAGTTTGATGTGATCGTCTCCGATGAGGCCCCGGACGCGGTCATCCTCTACGAAGTCTACGACGACAAGGCCGCGTTCGACGCCCACCTGAAAACACCTCACTTCGAAGTCTTCATGGAAGCGGTAAAGAAGTTTGGGGTGACGACGACGGTGGTGCGTACCCTGGCGCGTCATCACCCCTAAACGCTATTTGACGCCTGGCGTTGGCCCCGGCTTGGCAACGGGGTTGAACTTCTTCGCCAGCTCCGGCGTGGACATCACCTCGCCCGGCTTGGCATCGACGGCCTTCGCGGTCTCGACGCCGAAGACGTAGCTCGGTCCGAACATGTTGCTGGTAAAAATGACCAGCGACTTGTCGGGTGAGAAGCGAACGTTCGGTTCCAGCTTGTAGTTGTGCTGGCTCATCACGACGAGGTGTTCGGCGCGGAACATGCCGGGTTGGTAGAAGTCCGGCTGGTTGATGCCGTCCACCTTCTTCATCTCGGGGTGGAAGAGTTCGATGTACTCGCCGTCGGGCGCCTTGGCCACCTGGCCTGGATCGCCGCCGTCGCCGGTGAAGAGGGATTCATCCTTCGTCACGTTGAAGTGGATGGACCACTCGTTGCGCTCCATGTGAAAAGCGCGGCGCTGATGCGTCTCCACGTTGTAGCTGGCGAGGTAGAAGTCTTCGCCTTTGATGGGCTGCCAGTCGTACCAGAGGGTCTTGCCGTCGATGCCCCAGAACTCGTGTCCGGCGATCTCCTGGGCGAAGGTGCGCTTGTGGATGAGGGTATTCTGGGTGCCGTCGGTGCGGATGGTCCAGATGCGGTCGACCTTCTGCCAGGGGCCCTCGTGGCAGTACATCAGCAGGGTAGGGTCGGAGGGGGAGTAGAGCAGGTGGTTGATCCAGTCGGTGGAGTGGAGCAGGGTGTTCATCTTGCCGGTCTGGAGGTTCAGCGTAAAGAGAATCAGGGGCTGGCGGCTTGCGAGGCGGCGCTCCATCATCTCTCCCTTGCCCTCGGGCTGGACGAGCGTGCCGGAGTTCGCTCCGGTGGGTGCCTGCTGCACGCGTGGCGTTCCGGTCGGTGAGACGCGGTTGGCCCCGTACTCGGGGGCGACCGGTGGGCCGTCGTTCATGGTGCCGGCGGCCAGGGTCTCGTCGGCGTTGACGGTTGCGACGCCGCTTGCGCCCTCCGGCAGTGGAACGAGCCGGGTGATCTCGCCGGTCTCCATGTTGGCCTTGTAGAGGGTATTCCGGTGCGTCTCGGGATCCATCTTCGCATAGAAGACGCTGGGTGTCTTATGGCCGACGACGATGGCGTGGACGTTGCCGCGATAGCGCGTCATGGGGTCTGCGCCGGGATCGTGCGGGGGGTTGGGGACGAGCAGGCGGGTCTTCCTGGTCGCCAGCTCGAGGACGTGGATGCCGTCGGGTGCGGTGTAGATCATCAGTTTGCCGTCGGGCGAGTAGGCGTTGTTGTTGAAGTAGAAGCCGCTGGACTGGGGCTCGGGGGAGAGACGCCAGATGCGATGGCCGGTGGCCTGGTCCACCCAGGTGACCGGTGGCGCATCCTGCGCCGCGATCAGGAGGGGGCAGGCGAACAGCAGGGCGAGCGAAAGACGAGCGGCAAGACGCATAGGGGACTCCTGGAGGTTGGGCGACAAGGTCATGTGTCGGCGTCAACTTTATACAGGGAGACGATAGCGTTTGGGAAATTGTTTCGACAGGTAAACATGCTGCGTTGCGGAGTGGCCCCGTTTTCATGAACTTCCGCCGCTCCTGCGCGAAGGGGCGACATGCTATTTTGGTGGAGCATTGACAACGGTTTCATCCTCAACGGGAGTAGCCCAGAATGGCTGGATCGATCGAATGGGAGCGCCCTTTCTGGGTGGAAAGGCTTCGCGCCCATGTCCAGATCGCACGACTGGACCACTCGATCAAGAATCTGTTTGTGCTGCCTGGAATTGTCGTTCCGCTGAGTGTCGCGCCTGCTCTTTTAACGGGCGAGCTGTTGGTGAAGTTGGGAATCGCCGCCGTTTCGATCACGCTGGTGGCCTGCAGCAACTATGTGATCAACGAGGTGCTGGACGCGCCGTTCGACCGTCTGCATCCCACCAAATGCATGCGGCCGGCGGCGCGCGGCGTGGTTCACACCGGCGCGGCGTACGTGCAGTGGCTGGTGATGATGTTCGTTGGTGTGGGGCTGGGGTATGCGTTTCTGGGCGGGATGTTCGCGCTGACGGCGCTGACGCTCTGGGTGATGGGATGCGTGTATAACTTTCCCCCGGTGAGAACGAAGGATGTTCCGTATCTGGATGTCTTGACGGAGTCGGTGAACAATCCTCTGCGCATGCTGCTGGGCTGGTACGCGGTGACGACGTTGATTGTGCCGCCGGTCTCGCTTCTTTTTTCCTACTGGATGATCGGCTGCTACTTCATGGGGCTGAAGCGATTCTCGGAGCTTTCGGAGATCGGTCTCCGGTCGGTTGCGGGGTCGTACCGGGCCTCGTTCCGTTACTACACGGGGGAATCGCTGCTGGTTTCGGTGATGTTCTATGCGTCGGCTGCGATGCTCTTCTTTGGGGCGTTCGCGGTCCGCTACCGGCTGGAGCTGATCCTCGGCTTTCCGCTGGTGGCGCTGACGATGGCGATTTACTTCAGGCTTTCGTTCAAGAAGGACAGTTCGGTGCAGCATCCGGAGAAGCTGTATCGCGAACCGCTTCTGATGGCGTCGTTTGTGGCGACGGTCCTGGTGTTGGGGATGTTGTTGTTCGTCCGCATTCCGCGGTTGGAGCAGTTCTTTATGCCGACGCTGCCCGTTACGCCCGGCATGGCCGCTTCGGTGCGGCCGGAGCACTCTTTCTCCTGGGGCATGTAGGCCCATTGCCCCAGGAGCACTCATTCTCATGCAAAGACTTACGAATTTCATATGCCTTTGGGGAATACACTATTGTCCACGCGAAATGACGCTTCCGCGCGTTCTGAACGATCGAACGACGGATGAGGAAGCGGGTGGTGTGCAGAGATCCGGTGTCTCTCGCCCGGTCGCGGTGAAGGAAGCTTTGAATGCGTGGACCTCTTGTCGATTTCGTTTTACTGACGCTGATTGTTGTGTTCTTCGGAGTACAGCAGAGGCGGCGACCCGAAGCATATTTTCGCTTCTGGGTATGGGGCTGGGTCCTTGTGCTGACGAGCATTCTGGTGTGGGAGTTCAATCTGCATGGCGCACGCGCACAGATTGAGCAGGAGGCTGTGCGCCTGTCCTTGCTGGCGTGCGGCGGCCTGGCCTTTGTTTTTTCGTTTGTCGCCAAGCAGCGCAAGGGAAGGATTTCCCTGCTGCAGGGGCTTCTGATCGCGGTGCCGGTTTGCCTGGGGATGGAATTAATCGCGACCGAAGCCCATGGCCACGGGGTGCTGATCGCACTGGTCGTCGTGGGAGAGCTCATCTCCGCGGTGATGAGCTGGGTCTCGGTCAAGGATCGCCGGGGCTGGCTGCTTTGGCTGATGCTCGCGCTGTGCCCGGTGTTTTGCGCGTGGATGATCTTCGTGATCGTGACCGGCCATGCGGACGCGATGATGCAGGTCGCGCTCGGTCATATCTTTATCGTGTCGGGATTGCTATTCAGCACGATGAAACGCAAGGGCGGACGGTCGATCGGTTCGATCGGATTCTTCCTGTGGGGGGCCTGCTACCTGCTGGCGCAGCCACAGTTCATGCCTGCGGCCGGTATGGCGGCCATCTATTCGATCTGGACGGTTCCGAAGTTCCTGGTTGCCTTCGGCATGATCCTGAAGCTGTTTACGAAGGTGAATGCGGAGTTCGCGGAGCTGAATCGACGGCACGTCATGCTCTATCAGGAGTACCGTCTGCTGTTCGACAGCAACCCGCATCCCATGTGGATCTACGACGTGGCGACGAGGCGGTTTCTGGCGGTGAACGATGCTGCGGTGGTGGCGTATGGGTATCCGCGCGACACCTTCCTGAGGATGTCGGTCGAAGACCTGCGGGGGGATCTGGACGCAGCGCTCGATGGCGATGTGGGGATATCGTCGTTGAACCATGTTGTGCGGCACCGGCGTGCGGATGGCCGATCGTTCGACGTCGACGTGACCGGCAATGGGATTCGCTTCCAGGGGAAGGAGGCTCGCTTCGTTCTGGCCGTAGACATTACGGAACGCGAGACGCTGCACCGGGAGCTGGTGCGGCAGGCCCACTACGATGCACTGACGGGGTTGCCGAATCGCGTGATGCTTGAGGACAGGATCGGCCAGTGGCTGACGCGCTGTATCCGTGAGAACAGCATGGGTGCGTTCCTGACGGTCGATATCGACCACTTCAAGCGGGTGAACGACACCTATGGGCATCAGGCCGGGGATGAGTGTCTGCGGGTGGTGGCGGACCGTCTGCGAAGCCGTGTGAGGCAGGTGGATACGATTGCGCGCACGGGTGGCGAGGAGTTCACGATTGTGATCGGCGGACTGAAGTCGCGGGAGGGCGCGAGCAAGGTCTGCCAGGAGCTGTTGAAGCTGTTTGAGAAGCCGATCGCGATCACGGGATACGAGCTGCAGCTCTCGATCAGTATTGGCGTGTCGCTGTATCCGGACGACGGCGTGGAGATTGAGAAGCTCCGCCGGACGTCGGATCAGGCTCTGTACCGGGCGAAGCGGACGGGTCGCAACCGTGCCGTTTTTGCGGAACCGCTGATGGAGCAAGCCAGCGCATAGCAGCCTCTCATGTTCGTGGGGGAAGGTCTTGCGACGTGCCGAGAGGTAGGACCTCTGGTCCGTCAAAGTGGTCTGTTTTGCACTCTTTTAGGGCAGTGCTAGCGTGTTGCCGTAATCGTGGTCTTCTAAAGGACTTGTGGGTTGTCGATTGAAAAATCCCAATGTTTCACCAGAGACTTTTTGACCGCAAAAACGTGGTGAAACGCATGGATTTTGTGGAGATTTGATGGTTAAAGACGGGCAACGAAAATTGGTATGGCGATACATCGATTATCGCGCAAACCCTTAAGGTTTCCTGGCGATAATCGCACGCGATGGTTTTGGCGACGAGATTGCTCCCCCAGAACGGCTTAGAGGTCCTGGTAGTGGATGATGTCGGAGAAGCTTTTGGGGTCGAGGGAGGCTCCGCCGACGAGGCATCCGTCGATCTCCGGTTCGGCCATGATCTGCGAGATGTTGTCGGGTTTGACCGATCCTCCGTAGATGATGCGGGTCTCGTCGGCGCAGTGCTGGCCGAGACGGAAGGCTACCTCGCGCCGGATGATGCGATGGGCTTCGGCGATCTGGCGTGGGGTGGCGGTGCTTCCAGTGCCGATGGCCCATACGGGCTCGTAGGCGATGGTGATGGTGGAGGGGACTTCGGCGCGGATGCTGTTGAGGGCGCAGGCGATCTGCCAGCGGAGTACGGCTTCGGTGAGGCCGGACTGGCGCTTTTCGAGGGATTCTCCCACGCAGACGATGGGGACGAGGCCATGGGCGAGCGCGGCCTTGAGCTTCCAGTTGACCATGTCGTCGGTCTCGTTGGCGTAGATGCGGCGCTCGGAGTGGCCGAGGAGGATATGATCGCAGCCGATGGAGGCGAGCATGGTGGGTGAGGTCTGGCCGGTGTAGGGGCCTTCGTTCAGCCAGTGCATCGTTTGGGCACCGACGTCGACGCGCGAGCCTTTGCAGGCGTCGATGCAATAGGCGAGCGACGACATGGTGGGGAAGATGGCGATGTTGTCGCGCTCGTGGTTCTCGACCAGGGGAAGAAACTCTTTCAGGAAGGCGAGCGACTCGTTGGGTGTCTTGTACATCTTCCAGTTGGCGGCGATGAGTGGCTTGCGCATGGACTCCTTGGTTCCTGAGGGTTGGAGTGAATCTGGAGGGTACGGCGTGCGGTGCGCGGAAGGCAAGTGCTATTTAGAAACTCTAACCGTTTCGATTCAAAAGGGGAGCGCGAAGATGCGCTCCCCTTGTGGAAGCTATTTCCATGCTACTTGTCTGTGAGGGCCTGGATGCCGGGGAGGACTTTGCCTTCGAGAAATTCGAGGGAGGCTCCTCCGCCGGTGGAGATGTGGGTGATGAAGCTGGCGAGGCCGGACTTGTGGATGGCCGAGACGGAGTCTCCGCCGCCCACGATGGTGATGGCGTCGCGGTTGGCGGCGACGGCCTCGGCGATGGCGTTGGTGCCGTGGGCGAAGGGGGCGAGTTCGAAGACACCCATGGGGCCGTTCCAGAGGATGGTCTGGGCGCGGGCGATCTCGAGGGAGAAGAGCTCGACGGTGTCGGGGCCGATGTCGAGGGCCATGAGGTCGGCGGGGAAGTCGCCGGTGCCGGAGAAGACCTGGGTCTTGGCGCGTGGGTCGAACTTGTCGGCGAGGACGTGATCGACGGGCAGGAGGAACTTGACGCCTTTGGCCTCGGCTTTGGCGAGGGCGGCGCGGGCTACATCCTGCTTGTCGGGCTCGGCGAGGGATTTACCGGTAGCCTGGCCCTGGGCATTGAGGAAGGTGTAGGCCATGGCGCCGCCGATGAGGATGGTGTCGGCCTTGTCGAGGAGGGCGTTGATGATCTCGATCTTGTCGGAGACCTTGGAGCCGCCGATGATGGCGACGAAGGGCTTGTCGGGCTGGGCGAGAACCTTGCCGAGGAAGGTCATCTCCTTCTTGAGCAGGAGGCCGGCGGCGGATTGCTTGACGAAGTGCGTGATGCCTTCGGTGGAGGCGTGGGCGCGGTGCGCGCTGCCGAAGGCGTCGTTGACGTAGATGTCGCAGAGGGCGGCGAGCTTTTTGGCGAAGATGGGGTCGTTGGACTCCTCGCCGGGGTGGAAGCGGAGGTTTTCGAGCAGAAGGGTCTGGCCGGATTCGAGTTTGAGGCTCATCTCGCTGGCGACCTCGCCGATGCAGTCGGGCGAGAAGGCTACGTTTTCGCCTTCGTCGAGGAGGTGGTCGAGGAGGCTGCGGAGATGGGCGACGATGGGCCGGAGGCTCATCGAGTCGACGCGCTTGCCCTTGGGACGGCCGAGATGCGAACAGAGAATGACCTTTGCCTTGTGGCGCAGGGCGTACTCGATGGTGGGCAGGGTCTCGACGATGCGGGTGTCGTCGAGGATGACTCCGTCCTTGAGGGGGACGTTGAAGTCTACCCGGATGAGGACGCGCTTGTGTTCGAGGTCGATGTCGCGAATGCTGAGCTTTGGCATGTGTCTACGAGGATACCCGAGGCCTGTGAGTTTCGACTATTCAGGGATGTAGGCGTCGGCTTCGATCTCGACGCACCAGCGTGGGTCGAGGAGGCTGGCTACGACGACCATGGTGGCGGCGGGGCGAACGATGGAGAAGAACTTGCCGTGGACGCGGGCTACAGACTCCCAGTCGGCGGCAGCGGTGAGGTAGATGCGGGTGCGGTAGACGTGCTCGATGGAGCTTCCGGCTTCCTTGAGCGCGGTGGCGATCAGAGTGAGGCACTGGTCGGCCTGGGCGGCGTCGTCGGCGTCGTCACATCCGACGGGGCCGGTGCCGGAGACGTGGACGTGCCGGCCGATGCGAACGGCGCGGGAGAATCCGATGATGGGTTCGTAGGGGCTGGTGCCGGGAATGTTCGTTCGTGTGCTCATGCTGGTTGGATGCGGATGGGGAGCTACACGGCGACACGGTTGCGACCGAGGCGCTTGGCGAGGTAGAGGTTGGCATCGGCGCGGCTCATGAGGCTGGACCAGGATTCGGGGGTAGTGGGGGTAGTGGCGACTCCGAGGCTGGCGGTGACGGGGATGACGTTGTGTTCGAAGCGGAAGGTTGCGGTCTCGATCAGGATACGGAGGCGTTCGGCGATGTCGACGGCTTGCTCTAAGTTGGTCTGAGGCAGAAGGACGAGGAACTCCTCGCCGCCGATGCGGGCGAGGCGGTCGAATCCGCGGAGCGAGGGGGAGAGGATGCTGGAGAGGGTGTGCAGGACATGGTCGCCGGCGGGGTGGCCGTAGCGATCGTTGAGTTGCTTGAAGGAGTCGAGGTCGAGCAGGATGACGGAGAGCGGCAGCGCGGTGGGGCTGCGGACGAGGCGCGAGAGTTCGATGTTGCCCTCCTGCTCGATGCTGCGGCGATTGAGGAGGCCGGTGAGAGGGTCGGTGAAGGCGAGTTGCTCGAGGCGGCCCTGGAGGCGGACGGTCATGGTCCAGAAGTAGAGGAGGGGGACGGTCGCGGCGAGTACGGCGTAGCCGAGGAGTGCGATCCAGCGCATGGCGGAGCCGGTAACTTCGTCGGGTGCAACCCGGTAGATGGCGATCCAGACGAGGCGCGAGGCCTGGATGGCGCTGATGAGTCCGAAGATAGCCGCGGTGCAGCGGGTGGGGTAGCGGACCTCGCGGTCGGCGAAGCGGAACAGGATGATGGCCGTGGCACCGCTCTGGATGGCGACCGTGACACTGAAGAATAGGACGCGCGCCAGGTGCGAGGCATGGACGTAGGTGAAGAACAGGTGAGTGGTAAAGAGGATGACGGCGAGTGCGATGGAGAGCCGTCGCTGACTGCGTGCGCGGGCCCGGACCTCCGGAAAGCTGAAATGCAGCAGCGCGAAGCCGATGAGCAGGACGGTGTTGCCGAGTACGAAGGGAAAGAAGGCAGGCAGGTGGCCGTTGGTGACCAGCATGATGTTCGAGGTGAGCAGAAGGAGGAAGGCTGTGACCATCGACCGCATGCCCTCGAGCCTGCGGTTCTGCACCGCAATGAGCAGAAGGCAGAGGGTGCTGAAGACAACCTCGACGAGCAGGACGAAATAGGTGACCTGAAGATAGATGGCCGGTGATTCCTTCCTGGGGAGGAATCTATCTTAGCGCGAGTCTGCGATTGTGATGGCGGTGAAGCGGTGTGCGTTCACACCGGTCTGGTGCGCGTGCGCGGCGATCGCCAGCGAAATCATCCTGGGCTACTTCTGGAGGACATAGGCGAAGCGGCCGTTTTCGTATGTGGTGGCGAAATGCAAAGCCGGTTTCGCAGAACCATCTGCGAAACCGGCTTTGCATCACTCGTCCTGGAACCTGGCGGACTTCGCTCGCCTTATGGACGACACGACTGTTCTTCGTTAGAGGCCCTTTTTCACGAGGAAGAGGATGAGGTCCTTGACGCGGCTGGAGTAGCCCCACTCGTTGTCGTACCAACTGATGACCTTGCCGGTGGTCTCGCCGACGACCTTGGTGAGCTTGGAGTCGACGATGGAGGAGAGGGGGTTGCCCTTGAAATCGGAGCTGACGAGCTCTTCGTCGGTGAACCCGAGGATGCCCTTGAGGGGGCCTTCGGCGGCGGTCTTGAGGGCCTCGTTGATGCCCTTGATTGTCATGGGCTTCTCGGAGACGAAGGTGAGGTCGACGACCGAGACGTTGGGGGTCGGGACGCGGATGGCGAAGCCGTCCAGTTTGCCGTCCATGGCGGGGACGACGAGCTTCAGGGCCTTGGCGGCACCGGTCGAGGACGGAATCATGGACAGGGCAGCAGCGCGGGCGCGGCGGAGATCCTTGTGCGGTGTGTCCAGGATGACCTGGTCGTTGGTGTAGGAGTGGATCGTCGTCATGATGCCGGAGGCGATGCCGAAGGTGTCGTGGAGGACCTTGACGACGGGCGCGAGGCAGTTGGTGGTGCAGGACGCGTTGGAGATGACGTTGTGCTTCGCGGCGTCGTACTTGTCGTCGTTGACGCCGAGGACGATGGTGATGTCCTCGTTGGTGGCCGGGGCGGAGATGATGACCTTCTTGACGGTTGTGCCGAGGTGCGCGGAGGCCTTGGTGGCGTCGGTGAAGAAGCCGGTGGACTCGACGACGATCTCGGCTCCGACGGAGGCCCAGTCCAGCTTGGCGGGATCGCGCTCTGCGAAGACTTTGATCTGCTTGCCGTCGACGGCGATGAAGTCGGCGCCGTGGGTGATCTCCTGCTTGAGGTTGCCGAGGATCGAGTCGTACTTCAGAAGGTGTGCCAGCGTTGCGGGCGTGGTGAGGTCGTTGACGGCGACAAATTCAATCTCGGGATTGCCGAGGGCGGTGCGGAAGACGTTGCGTCCGATGCGGCCGAAGCCATTGATTCCAACCTTGACTGCCATGAAGGGGTTGCTCCTCTAATTTCTATCCACTTTGATTGTAAGGGAGGACAGGGATCAGGGAACAGGGGCCAGGGATAAGGCAGGGAATCGAGATTGGGGATGAGCGAAGAAGGTTAGGAACAGGGTTCGCTCCGTGTTTCCTGCTCTCTGATCTATGGCCTTCACCTTGCTCGTGGGTGTTGGCTGTGTTACAAGCGGAGCATGCGCGACTTGCGCCAATGGATCGTGGCAAAGATGAGACGACGTTCGAGACGTGGACCCAATGAATCGGAGTCCACTGGAAAAAGTGGGCAGGAACTGCCCCAGGGCCAGCTAGCACCGCTGCGTCCTACGTACCCGGAGCCGATCGCTCCGAAGGCGGAAGCGCCCGAAGCGGCACCTGCTCCGCCCCCGCCACCCCCCCCTGCGCCGGTCGCAGTGGAACCGGTCGCCGAGAAGAAGATTGAAGTGGAGACACAGCCCGAGAGTCTGGGTATTCCGCCGGCTGAGCCGACGGCGGTCTCGGCCAAGGAACCGCGCGGGTATGTGGTGCTGGCGATCGGGTTGCCGGGCTCCGGCAAGACGACCTGGTACAAGCGCCGTGGCGTTACGCCTTTGTCGAGCGATCTGCTGCGGACGCTGCTGTTCGACGATATTACCGAGCAGAGGTACCAGGGCCTGGTGTTTTCGACGCTGCGCAGCTTGCTGCGGGCGCGGTTGATCGCGAAGATGCCGTGGAACTATGTCGACGCCACCAACCTGAGTCCGCATGAGCGGCGGCAGTGGATCAAGATGGCGAAGAGCTTCCAGTACGAGGTGCACGCGGTGTTCTTCGACGTGCCTCTGGCGGTCTGTATGGAGCGGAACTCGAAGCGCGATCGCGCCGTGACGGATGAGGTGATGTTGAAGATGGGGGAACGGCTTAGGCCGCCAACCTTCAAGGAAGGCTTTGACAAGATCACGGTCGTCCGCGTGAAGGGACAGCCTGGTTCGGAGGGTGTTGGCGCGGCTGGAGCAGCGGCTGCGGAGGCACCTGCAGCGGAGCCGGAAGCGGCAGTTTAGAGACGGAGCAGGACGATGGGTGAGGGCAGCGTGGAGTTCGCGAAGGTGAGCTACACGCTGCCCTCTTCTGCTGTGCTGCTGCGGGATATTTCGCTGCGTCTGGAGCCGGGGACGGTGACGGCTCTGCTGGGGCGAAGCGGGAGCGGCAAGACGACGCTGCTGCGGATGGTGAATGGACTGGTGAGGCCGACGGCGGGCGAGGTGCTGGTCTCGGGGCGGGTGGTGGAGGACGACGGGCTGATCGAGCTGCGGCGGGGGATCGGGTATGTGATCCAGGAGTCGGGGCTTTTTCCGCATATGACGGTGGCGCGCAATGTGGGGATTGCGATGGAGCTGGCCGGCCGGAGTGAGGGCGAGATGGCTGCCCGGGTGGGCGAGGTGCTGGCGCTGGCGGGGATCGATGCGGTGGAGTTTGGCGGGCGGTATCCATGGCAGTTGAGCGGGGGGCAGAGGCAGAGGGTGGGTTTGGCCCGGGCGCTGGCGATGGGGGCTCCGGTCTTGCTGATGGATGAGCCGTTCGGGGCGCTGGATCCGCTGACCCGGGCGGAGATGCAGACGATGTTAAAGAAGCTGCTGCAAGCTGTTCAAAAGACAGTGCTTCTGGTGACGCACGATTTGGATGAGGCGCTGTATCTGGCGGAGCGGGTGGTGTTTCTGGAGGCTGGGGTGGTGGTAGCGGATCTGGCGGCGGATGAGGTATTGCGGTCGACTTTGCCGCAGGTTCGGGAGTATGTGGCGGCGGTGCATCGGGTGGTTTCGTCTTGAGCGGGCTGCGGCAGTTTCTGGCGGCGAATGGGTGGACGATTGGCCGATTAACCTTTGAGCATCTATGGCTTACGGGGTTTGCCATGATCTTTGCTTTAGGGATTGCGCTGCCCCTGGGGATCGTTCTGGCACGGTATCCGCGGTGGGCGGGGCCGGTGATCGGGTTTGCGAATGTGGTGCAGGTGATTCCGAGTCTGGCGCTGTTTGGATTGCTGCTGCCGGTGCCGTGGCTTGGGGAGAATGCGGCTCGCCTGGCGATTCTGGCGTTGACGGGGTATGCGCTTCTGCCGATTCTGCGCAATACATACGCGGGGATTGCGTCTGTCGATCCGGCTTTGATCGATGTTTCCAATGCTCTTGGAATGAGTAGTATGCAGAGGTTATTCAAGGTGGAGCTTCCGCTTTCGGCCAGCGTGATTCTGGCTGGAGTAAGGACGGCTACGGTGACGTGCGTGGGGGTGGCTACCATTGCGGCGGCGATTGGGGCGGGTGGGTTGGGGGAGTTGATCTTCCGGGGAGTGGCAAGCGTGGACAACGGGTTGGTGCTGGCTGGGGCGATTCCTGCGGCGATGCTGGCGCTGGTGGCGGATGCTGGGTTGGGGGTGGTTGAGAAGAGGATGGCGGTGCGGCGATGAGGAGCGATGCGGCGAGCTCTCAGCCCTTGTTCTCTGGCGCGCAGGTCACCTGGGGCGTTGCCCCAGGCTGGGATGACGCGCGCCTTTGGCGCCTGGGATTGGGGGCAAGCGAGGTTTGGCATTTGGATTGGGCGGCGGTGGCGCTTTGAGAACCCACATCTCAAAAGCGAGATGTGGGGCACCCGGGGTGGTGGCTCTGCTTGTGTTGTTGCTGGTGGGGTGTGGGCCGCCTCGGTCGAGCCGGGTGGTGATTGGCGCGAAGAACTTTACTGAGCAGGTGGTGCTGGGGGAGATGCTGGCGCAGGAGATAGAAGCGGTCACTGGGGAGAGGGTGGAGCGGCGGTTCTATCTGGCGGGGAGTTATCTCTGTCAGCAGGCGCTGGTGGGTGGACGGATCGATGGGTATGTGGAGTACACCGGGACGGCGCTGACGGCGATCTTGAAGGAGCCCCTGCCTCCTGCGGAGGATCGGGGCGGGGTGCTGGGGCGGGTGCGGGACGACTATGAACGGCGGTTTGGGGTGAAGGTCGAGGCTCCCCTGGGGTTTGAGGATACGTTTGCGATGGCGGTGCGGGGGGAGGATGCGCGGCGGTTTGGGTGGACGAAGATCTCGGACCTGGTGGGGCGGCCGGAGCTGCGGCTGGGGGTGGGGTATGAGTTTGAGTCGAGGCCGGATGGGCTGGCGGGGTTGGAGAAGGCGTATGGGTTGAGGTTCGCGGGGCGGCCCCGGACGATGGAGCTGGGGCTTTTGTATCGGGCGCTGGCGCAGAAGCAGGTCGATATTGTGTCGGGGAACTCGACGGATGGGCCGATCCGGGCGCTGGGGTTCAAGGTGCTGGAGGACGATAAGGGGTACTTTCCTCCGTATGAGGCGGTGCCGCTGTTTCGGGAGGATTCTTTGAAGGCGCATCCGGGGATTCAGGTGGCGATGGACCGTCTGGCCGGGAAGGCTACCGCAGAGGAGATGCAGGGGATGAACGATGCGGTGGATGCGCAGCATCGGGATGTAGGGGATGTGGTGCGGGAGTGGCGTCGGGGAAAGGGGCTTTAAGTGCAGGGATCAGGAAACAGGGATAAGGGATCAGAGGGCGTGGAGCCCTGGTTGCGGGGGACGTTTGCGGAGGTGGATGCGGTGCGGCGGCAGGTGCTGCATGCGCTGGAGCTGGCCGGGGAGGATGCGGCGAAGTGGTGCTATGGGCTGACGGATGAGGATGTGAATGCGCGTCCGTTTGGGGTGGCTTCGGTGGCGTTTCATCTGCGGCATATGGCGCGTTCGCTGGACCGGTTGCTGACGTATGCGGAGGGGCGGCAGCTTTCGGACGAGCAGATGGCGGCGTTGCGGTCGGAGCTTGCGGCCGGGGCTACGGTGGCGGAGGTGCTGGAGGAGTTTCGGGTGGGGCTGGACTCGGCGGCTTCGCGGGTGATGGGATTGAAGGGATATGAGGAGGTGCGTGGGGTGGGACGGGCGGGGTTGCCGAGTACGGTGGGTGGTCTGATGGTGCATTGCGCGGAGCATACGCAGAGGCATGTGGGGCAGATGGTGACGACGGCGCAGGTGGTGGTGGGGATGCGTCGGATTGCTTAGGCTGCATACCCACATCTCAGAATCGAGACCCGTTCGACAAGCTCAGGGCAGGTTGTGTGGCACGCGGATTGGTGGCTTAAACGAATGCACCCGGGTGCGGTGGTGGCTTTATTGGGCTTGTTTGTTGGTGATGGGGGTTGGCTCTTCGTGGAGGGCTTTGTGGGCGGTGGTCAGGAGGGTGGCGGTTGCGTTGTCTTCGCCCAGCTCCCAGATCATGAGGCCGCCCAGGGACTGCTCGGCGGCGTAACGTGCCTTGGCGCTGACGGAGATGGGGTCTTCGTAGGTCCAGAAGACGTCTCCGTCGAAGAGCCAGGGGGCCTGCGAGTTGGGATCGCGGTAGACCCTGGAGGTGGGGATCTTGGTCTCGATCTCCCGGTAGGGGCGGTCGCCGTGGATGGGTTCGCCCTCCTGGAAGAGGCCGTTGTTGTCCTCGGGGACGAGGCGCCAGCCGTATCCGTAGAAGGGTACGCCGACGAGGAGTTTCGCGGCGGGAACACCTGCGGCGCGATAGGCGGAGACGGTGTGGGTGACGGTTCCGCTGCCGACTTCGCCGGAGAGGGCGGAGACGAAGCCGGTGTGCTGGACCCAGGGGCCGGTGAAGTCGTAGGTCATGAGGCCCATCTGGTCGACGAGTGAGGCTACGATGGCCATGTCGGCGCCACCCATCATGCGGGGGCTGGGGCCTACGGCTACGTTCAGGAGCATGCCGGGGCGGACGGCGTCCATCTGGCGGCGGAACTCTTTGAGGAGCTCGATGTAGTTGGCGGCGTCTTCGGGGTGGGGGAACTCCCAGTCGATGTCGATGCCGTCGAAGAGGGTGCCGATGGAGATTTCGGGGGTGATGGTGCCTTTGATCCAGAGATGGACGCAACTGGCGACGAAGGCGGCACGGTTTTCGGGCTGGGCGTCGAAGGCGAAGTCTGCCGCCTTGCCTTCGAGGGAGAGGACGAGTTTGAGATGAGGGTGGCGGCGCTTGAGCTTGATCATCTGATTGAAGCTGCCGCGGAGGGGCTGGGTGGGGCTATCGGCGACGCCGTCTACGCTTTGGGCGGCGGTGAAGGCGTAGTTGGTGTCGGCATTGGGGTCGGCTACGGAGCAGTGTCCGCCGGTGACGAAGCCCTGGGCGTAGTTGATCTGGTCGAGGAGGCCGGCGTTTTCGGCTAGATTTTTGACGGTGTACTGGGGGTCGTTATAGAGGCCCCATTGCGGAAAGTAGCCGGTGAGGAGAGGGTGCGGCTGCTGGGCCTGGGCAGCGCAGGTGATCAAGGCGAGGCAGGAGAGCAGACGTTTTGCGCGAGAAACCATGCTTTTCTAGACGCGTGCGGGAGGGAAGCGATGCAGGGCTTATGGTATTGGGTCGCGCGTTTTTCATGACGCGAACAGCGATAGACTCGGCGTATGGGAATTGGGCGGGTGATGGCGTTGGATGTGGGCAAGGTGCGGATTGGGGTCGCGATGACCGATGGGCTGGGGATTACGGCGCAGCCGCTGCTGACGGTGTGGCGGAAGGGGAGGGGGGAGGATCTGCGGAGTCTGGCGCGGCTGGTGAGGAAGCATGCGGTGGTGGAGGTGGTGGTGGGGAATCCGCTGCATCTTTCCGGCGATGAGATGCCGTGGGGGGTGAAGGTGAGGGAGTTCGCTGGGGAGCTGCAGGCGAAGGTGGAGTGTCCGGTGACGCTTTGGGATGAGCGGCTGAGTACGACCGCGGCCCACGAGATTCTGGATGAGGCCGGGTACGGGACGGACCGGAAGGGGATTATCGATCAGGTGGCGGCGGTGGTGATTCTGGAGGGGTGGATGGCGGCGAAGGAGCGGGCTGCGGCGCGGGGTGAGGAGTGATGGTGGCAGTTTCCCCACATCTCCAAAGGCGAGACCCGTTCGACAAGCTCAGGGCAGGTTGTGGGGCACCCGGGTTGGTGGCTACTCGTGCCTGAGGGCTTCCATGGGTTCTACGCGCGAGGCGCGGAGGGCTGGGATCCATCCGGCGGCCATGGCGACTGCGATGAGGAGCAAGGCTGAGCCGGCGAGGGAGATGGGGTCGGCGGGCTGGAGGCCGTAGAGCATGGTTTTGACGACTCGACCGAGGGCCAGGGCGAGGGCCAGTCCGGCGGCGATGCCGATGCCGGCCAGCCATGTGGTTTCCTTCAGGACCATGCCGCGCACCTGACCGCGTTCGGCTCCGAGGGCGAGGCGGATGCCGATTTCGTTGGTGCGCTGGGAGACGGTGTAGGCCATGATGCCGTAGATGCCGACGCAGGCGAGGGCCAGGGCGAGGACTCCGAAGCCTGCGGTGAGCGAGGCAAAGAGGCGCTGCTGCTGGACGGTGGCGTCGATCTGCTGCTGTTGGGTGCGGACGTCGATGAGAGGCAGGTCGTGGTCGATGTTACGGACGGCGTCGCGCAGGGACGGCACGATGGCTTCGGGCTTGAGGGCTGTGCGAAGGACATAGGTTACGCCGCCCACCTCGCTCTCCTGCCGGTAGAGCTCGAAGTGGATTGGAGCGGGGGGTGTGCGGAGGTCGTTGTAGCGTGTATCGGCGCAGATGCCGACGATGGTGAGCCAGGTGCGATTCTTCTCCTTTGGGCCGTCGTTGGAGAAGCGCTTGCCGATGGGGTTCTGGTTGGGGAAGAACTCGCGGGCCAGGGACTGGTTGATGACGGTGACCTTGGCGGCGCTCGCGGTATCGGCGCTGGTGAAGGTGCGGCCGGTGATGAGGGGAATCTGCATGACCGAGAAGAAGTCCGGGCCGACGTTGGCGAGCGAGGAGCTATGGAACTGGTCTTCGTTGCCGGGGATTTCGGCGACGCCTTCGGGATACAGGGTGGACATCTCCCTGGAGTCGGCGATGAGGGGGATGTCGGTGACGGTGACTCCCTGGACGCCGGGCACGGCGCGGAGGGCGTCTTCGATGCGGGCGTGGAGGGCTACGTCCTTGGGTGCGGGGTAGCGGGTGCTGGGCGGATTCAGGTCGAAGATGACGAGGTTCGAGGTGTTGAAGCCGGGGTCGACGCGGTAGAGGTTGACGAGGGTGCGGACGAAGAGCGCGGCTCCGCTGACGAGAAGCGTCGACAGTGCGATCTGGAAGGCGACGATGGCTTTGCCGCTGAAGCCTTTGCGACGCCGGGTGGAGGTTTTGCCGCCCTCTTTCAGGGCTGTGCCGATCTCGGCGCGGGTGGCTCCCCAGGCGGGAGCGAGGCCAAAGAGGAGTCCGGTGAGGAGGGTGACGCCGGCGGTGAAGGCGAAGACGCGGGCGTCGAAGGGGACGTTGACGTCGTTGGTCTCCCAAGCGCTGAGCATCAATCTGGGCAGGGCGGTGCGGCCCAGGTAGCCGAGGAAGAGCCCGAGGATGCCGCCGAGGGCGGAGAGCATGAGGGATTCGGTGAGGACCTGGCGGAGGATGCGGGAACGGCCTGCTCCGAGGGCGAGGCGGACGCCCATCTCACGCTGGCGGGCGGAGGCGCGGGCCAGCATGAGGTTCGCGATGTTGGCGCAGGCCAGCAGGAGAACGAAACCGACCATGCCGAGAAGGACATTCATGGGCTGGGCGTAGTTTCGTCCGGAGAAGTTGAGGCCTTTGCTGCCGTCTTCGAGGATGAGGCGGGGCATGGTCTCCCCGTCCTTGGGGGTAACGTTGGCGCGGACGGCGGCGTTGAGCGCGGTGGCCAGAGCGGCCTGGGCCTTGTCTTCGGGGATGCCGGGTTTGAGGCGTCCCATGATCTGCACCCACCACAGGGTCTTGCTGGAGAGCAGGGAGCCGTGGCCGCCGATCTCGGCGTGGAGGAGCGAGATCATGGAGAGCGGCATGAAGATCTCGGGCGAGGACTGCGCGCTTTTGGCACCGGTGAATCCGGCCGGGTTGACGCCGATGATGGTGACCGGCGTCATGTTGACGGAGACGACCTTCCCGATGACGTTGGGATCACGGTTGAAGGCGCGGGTCCAGAAGGTGTCGGAGATGATGGCGACGGCTCCGGAGCCGGGGATGGCGTCGTCCGCGGGGAGAATGGTGCGTCCGAGTGCCGGGTGCACGTCCATCTGCTGGTAGAAGTTGCCGGAGACAAGTTCCACCTGGACGGCAACGGCGTTGTTGCCGATGGTGATGTTGGCGCGGCCCATGTCCTTGAAGGCGATGAGATCTTCGAGCCCATGGTTGTCGCGTCGCATGGCTTCGTAGACCGGGTACGAAAAGGAGTCCAGACGCGTGCCTCCACCGGGTGTGGGATAGGAGCTGCCCCAACTGGAGTGGACGACGCTCTTCTTGTCGAGGATGGCGGTGAGGAGGCGAAGCTGCTCGGGGTGCGGTACGCCGAGGCGCGCGTAGAGCATCTCGTTGGCGACGGAGAAGATGGTGGTGTTGGCGCCAATGGCGAGGCCGAGCGAGAGGACGGCGATGAGGGTGAAGCCGGGACTCTTGCGCAGGATGCGGGCTCCGTAGAGGACGTCGGCGAGTAGCTCGTCGAGCCAGCGGAGACCGAGGGAGTGTCGCATGTTCTCCATGTGCGCGGCGGGCTGGCCGAACTCGACCCTGGCGCGGCGGAGGGCGTCGGCGTGGGTGAGGCCGCCTCGTTCGAGGTCGGCGGCGCGGGCTTCGAGGTGGAACTGGATCTCGTCGGCCATGTCGGCTTCGAGCCGGCTGCGATGGGTGACGGAGCGGAGGAAGGACTTCAGACGCTGCATCATGGCTACACCTCGAGGGCGCTGATTTTCAGGATGGTTGCAATGATGCCGGCCATGCGGTTCCATTTGGCGGTCTCTTCGGCGAGCTGTTTGCGGCCCTGCGGGGTGAGCGAGTAGTACTTGGCGCGGCGGTTGTTCTCGCTTTCGCCCCACTCGCTGGCGATGGCGCCTTCGTGCTCCAGGCGGTAGAGGGCGGGGTAGAGGGAGCCCTGCTGGATGACGAGCTGCTCGCCGGAGATCTGCTGGATGCGGAGGAGGACGCCGTAGCCATGGAGTCGTCCGAGGGAGACGGACTTGAGGATCAACATCTCCAGGGTGCCTTGCATGAGGTCGGCCTGTTTGGCCATGGGGTCTCTCTCCTTGGTGGTCTAGGAGAAGTATGCTTGGTCTCTCCTAGATCGTCAAGGAGAGAGGGATGGTTATAGTGGGAGCGCGGATTGGAGAGGTGCGGATGCGTCTGTTGATGGCGGTGATGCTGGTTGGATTGAGCTTGCCTGCGGTGGCGGAGGATTGTGCGCAACTCAAGACGATGAAGGGTGTGACGGTCGCGGAGGTCGTGAATGCGGGCTCGTTTACGCCGGAGGGGGCGAAGGCGATCGATGGGCTGCCGGCGTTCTGCCGGGTGGCGGCTACGCTCGATCCCAGCGGGGATTCGGCGATCCGCGTGGAGGTGTGGCTGCCGTTGACGGGGTGGAACGAGCGGTTTGAAGGGACGGGGAACGGCGGGCTGGCGGGGCGCATCAGCTATGGGGGGCTGGTGAGTGGGGTGAAGGAGGGGTACGCGGTTGCGAATACGGACATGGGGATGGGTGTGCCGGAGGGCAAGGATGCGGGTGTGTTTGTGGGGCGTCCGGAGCGGTGGAAGGACTGGGGGTGGAGGTCGACGCATGCGATGACCGTCTTCGCGAAGGAAGTCGTGAAGATGTTCTATGGGCGGGTGGAGAAGAAGGATTATTTTGTGGGCTGCTCGACGGGCGGGGAGCAGGCGTTGATGGAGGCGCAGCGATTTCCGGATGACTATGACGGCATCGTAGGCGGGGCTCCGGCGCATAACCGGACCGGGGTGCATGAGAGCATCCTTTGGAACTTCGCGGCGGTGGAGGCTCCGGGGGCTTACCTACCGGCGGAGAAGCTGAAGCTATTGAACGACGCGGTGGTGAAGGCGTGCGATCTGAACGATGGGGTGAAGGATGGGCTGATCGGTGATCCTCGGCGGTGCGGGTTCGATCCGGGTTTGCTGGCCTGTCAGGACGGGGATGGGGATAGATGTTTGACGGCGGCTCAGGTGGCTGCGGTGAAGAAGATCTATGCGGGGCCAAAGGATCCGCGCAACGGGCGGCAGGTGTATCCGGGGCTGGAGCGTGGGAGTGAGTTTGCGTGGGGTTCGCTGGGGCCGAAGCCTCCGGCGGGGAAGGCTCCGTATGCTCCGTTTTTTGAGTGGGTGTTCGGTGCGGATTGGAACTGGAAGAGCTTTGACTATGGCAAGGATGTGGATGTTGTCCAGTCTAAGTTGGCGACGACTTTGAATGCGACCGACCCGAACCTGGATACGTTTCTTGGGAAGGGGCACAAGCTGGTGCTGTATCACGGTTGGGCGGACCAGATTGTGCCGCCTGAAGAGACGATTGCGTACTTCGATGCCGTGCGGCGGAGGCGTTCGGTGGATGAGGGAGCGAGGCTCTTTCTGCTGGCGGGGGTGCAGCATTGCAGCGGTGGGCCGGGGCCTTCGGGGATCGATCCATTGGCCGCGGTGGTGAGATGGGTGGAACTGGGACAGCCTCCCTCGAGTCTGAAGGCGACCGGGAATGGGATGACGAGGATGGTGTGTCCGTATCCGGTGGAGGCGAAGTTTGTCGGAACGGGAGATGCGAAGGATGGACCCTATGCGTGTTCGGTGAGGAAGTGAGGATGTGGCTTGCGGGGCAGGGGATGGAGTCTATAGCGTCTGGAAATTTCGCTGGGCATGCGAAGGTCGGGCATGTGATTGCCGATGGAGTGTTGCGGCTTCGGCATGGATATTGGGTTATCTTTACTGGTCGAAGCAACGGTTTGAGGCTTGCGGGACTCACAGGTATTTAGATACTGCGGAGTAGTTACCGCCTGGAGATCCAATGCTCATCCTTCTGATTGTTCTTATCCTTGTGTTCGGTTTCGGTGGCTATCGCATGGGTCCTGGTTTGGGCTACTATGGCGGCGGCGGACTCAGCTTGATTTTGACGATTCTCCTGATTCTGTTTCTGCTGGATGTTGTCCACTTCTAAGAATGTGCCACTTCGTTGTTCGAGGAGGGCTCCGGTCTCTGCCGGAGCCCGTTTCACTTTGCCTGCGATCGCCTGGGATGGGATGATGGGGGCATGGAGAACGAAGGAACAACGAAGCCGTTCGTGCTGCGGTCGCACCGTGTGGGCGATATGGGATGGGCGGTCCACCGCGAGGGCCTGGGCTACTTCGAAGAGTATGGGTGGGACGAGCACTTCGAGGGTCTGGTGGCGCAGATCGTTGCCGACTTTATTCGCAACTTCGATGCCGAGCGGGAGCGCTGCTGGATGGCTGAGGTGAATGGGCAGAGTGTGGGGCATGTGTTTCTCGTGAAGCATCCCGACGAAGAAGGTACGGCTAAGCTGCGACTTCTGTTTATCGAGAAGAGTGCTCGTGGGCTTGGGCTGGGACATGCGCTGGTGGGTGAGTGTGTGTCGTTTGCGCGGGCTGCGGGCTATCGCAGGATCGTTCTCTGGACGCAGAGCATGCTTGGAGCGGCGATTCGCATCTATGAGAGAGCGGGGTTTCGCTTGATTGCGGAAGAGCCGCATCGCAGCTTCGGTCACGATCTGGTGGCTCAGACGTGGGAACTGACTTTGTGAAGGTAGATTAACATTGGTGCGTTAGGCTCGCTTTGCCCTTATGACGACGACACATACAACTTCCAAGCCCACCGCCGCGCGACGCGTTGCCAAGAAGAAAGCTGCCAAGACTGCTCCGCAGGCGCTGGCGGAGAGCCTGTTCTTCAGCCGCGATGAGTCGTGGCTGCGGTTCAACCTGAGAGTGCTGGAGGAGGCGCAGGACGCGACGAATCCGCTGCTGGAGCGGGTGAAGTTCCTTGCGATTACGGCGTCGAACCTGGATGAGTTCGTCGAGATCCGTGTGGCGAGTCTGCTGCAGAGGATTGAAGAGGGGCATAACGAGCAGCAGGCTCCGGATGAGGGCGGACTGACGCTTGTCGAGCGCCTGGACCACGTGGCGACGATGCTGCACGAGTTTGTGGAGGCGCAGTACACGTGTTGGAATGAACAGTTGCTGCCTGCGCTCGATGCCGAGAAGGTGCGCGTGCTGCGGTGGAGGGATCTGGACGGCGATCAGCAGGCGTATGCGGTCGAGTTCTATGAGAACGAGGTCGATCCGTTGCTGACGCCGGTAACGATCGATCCCTCGCATCCGTTTCCGCGCGTGTTGAACAAGGCGCTTTGCCTTGCTCTGCTGCTGAGGCATAAGCGCAAGGGTGCGGTGGCGGCGGCTACGCTGCTGGGTGTGGTGACGGTGCCGCGGTCGCTGCCGAGGCTTGTGGCTCTGCCGCAGGTGGCGGAGGGCGCTCAGGATTTTATCCTGCTGCATGAGCTGATCGAGAGCCAGGTGGAACGGATGTTCCGGGGCTACGAGGTGATCGGCAAGTCGGCGTTTCGCGTGACGCGGAACAGCAATCTGTACATGCAGGAAGAGGAGTCACGTTCGGTGTTGGAGAGCGTGCGCGCGGAGCTGCATAACCGGCGCAAGGGCGATGCGGTCAGGCTGGAGATCGAGACGACGGCCCCGACGGAGATTATCGAGCGGTTGCGAACGAACTTCGAGCTCGATCCGTGGCAGGTCTTTCGGATGGATGGGCCGGTCAACCTCTCCCGGTTGATGAACCTGTATGGCGAGACGAACAAGCCGGCGTTGAAGTATCCAGTGTTCAAGGGCAAGAAGTACAAGCTAGGGCGGAAGTCGGTCGACCTGTTCGATGAACTGCGGCAGAAGGATGTGCTGCTGCATCATCCGTTCGATAGCTATGAGACGGTCGAAGGCTTTGTCGAGGCCGCGGCTGAGGATCCGTCGGTGGTGTCGATCAAGCAGACGCTGTATCGCACGAGTGCGGATTCGCCGATGTTTCGCGCGTTGACGGAAGCGGCGCAGAGTACGGATGTGACGGTGGTGATCGAGCTGATGGCGCGGTTCGATGAGGCCTCGAATATCCGCTGGGCGAGGGAGCTGGAGGATGCGGGCGTCGGCGTGTTTCACGGCATCTTCGGGCTGAAGACACATTGCAAGCTGGCTCTGCTGGTACGGCGCGACGCGGATGGGAAGACGCGGCGTTACGCGCATCTGGGCACGGGCAACTACAACCCGGTGACGGCGCGGTTCTATACCGACATCAGCTTTCTGACGTCGCGTCCGGAGATTACCTCGGCGGTGCAGTCGGTGTTTCGGTACCTGACGGCGGAGGCGGAGGGTGAGCACTATGAGCCGCTGCTGGTGGCTCCGCTGACGATGGCCGGTGACGTGATCGCGCTGATCCAGCGCGAGGCGGAGCATGCGAAGGCGGGGCGCAAGGCGGGAATCGTCGCCAAGATGAATGCGCTGCTGGATCGCAAGACCGTGGAAGCGTTGTATGCTGCGTCGCAGGCCGGGGTGCAGATCGATCTGATTGTTCGCGGGATGTGTTCCTTGCGGCCTGGGCTGAAGGGGCTGAGCGAGACGATCCGGGTGCGTTCGATCGTGGGCCGGTATCTGGAGCATAGCCGCATCTTCTCGTTTGTGAATGGTGGCGAGGATGAGACGTATTGCGGCAGTGCGGACTGGATGGCGCGGAATCTGTATGAGCGCTGCGAGGTGCTGTTTCCGGTGACGGATGAGGAAGCAGGGAAGAGGTTGCGGGAGGAGATTCTCGGAGCCTACTTGAAGGACAATACGAAGGCACGCCTGCTGCAGGCTGATGGGAACTATGTGCGCGCGCCGAAGAGTGGTGCCGCGTTTTCGGCACAGGATTACTTTACGGAGATGGCGTGCGAACCCGTGGCGGAGACGCCTGGGAAGGTGGCGACGAAGAAGGCGGGTAAGAAGGAAGTCATTTCGTAGCCGTAACCCGGATCCATGAGAGGGAAGGCGGATCTGCACAGGCAAAGGCATGCTGGTCTCGCTTGCTTTTGAATCGCTTTCAGCACGCAGCAGAAGAGGCTCCCGGGTGGGAGCCTCTTCTGCGTTGCGGCGGCGGTTGGCTGTTATTGCACGACGAGGGTAAGGGTGGTCACGTGCGAGGTGGAACCGGAGGTCGCCGTGATGGTGATCGCGTAGGTTCCGGGCGTGCTGTTGGTGGTGGTGCCGGCGACGCTCGACAGGCCGGAGGATCCGCCGCAGCCCGATATGCCGATGGCGGTGATGGAGAGCAGAAGCGCGCAGAAGATGCCGGCGGTGCGGCTGAGCTTGCGGCGTCTGCGGCCCGGGACGATGATGAGCAGCATGGAGGCGAGCGCCATGCCGCCGCTTGCGACGACCCAGGGTGGCGTCGTGGTGTGGTTGGCACCGACCTTGAAGTTTGCAGTGGAGGAGGTGGCGTTGGAGACGTAGGCCTGCAGCGTGAAGACCGTGGTGCCGGTGCTGCCGGCGGTGAGCGTGACGGGCGACACGGAGAAGCCTCCGCTTGCGTTGAGTGTGCTGGGCCCGGTGGCCGACATGGTGACGGAGCCGGCAAAGTTGTTCAGGGACTTGAGGGTGTAGGTGACGGTGGAAGAGCTGCCGGCCTTGATGGTCAGGGTGCTTGCCGCTCCGGTGAGGGAGAAGTCAGCGGATGAGGCTGAGGTGATGTCGACCGAGACGGAGCCTTTGGAGCTGGCGTAGGTGGTGTCACCGGAGTAGGCGACGGCGATGGTGTGGACACCGGCAGCGAGGCTGGTTGTGGTGAGCGAGAAGGACGCGGAGCCGGAGACGAGGGCTACTGCCGAGCCGCTCGCGGTGCCGTCGACGAGCAGTTGCGCGGTGCCGGTGGGGGTCGTGGTGGGTGTGCTGACGCCGCTGGCGACGGCGGCGGTGATGGTGATGGCCGTGCCCTGGGTTGCGCCGGGAGCGGAGGCGGTGACGGTGGTGGTGGAGAGGGTCTGTCCGGCGCTGGTGCCGAGTGCGGTGACCAGCTTCCAGTCGTTGACCATGTTGTAGGCGTCGACCGATCCCCATCCGGTGGCGAGATCGTAGCCGGTGCTGGCGGTGTAGCCGATGGTGCCGCCGGAGGGGCATCCGGTGGAGCCGGCGGTGCAGGGGACGGCGTTGGTGCCGGTGGTGACGTCGTGGAAGACGCTGTTGTAGTAGGTGCTGTTCGCCAGCGCGTAGATGGTCGGGTTGGCATTGCCGACGCGACCGCCGGTCTTCTGGACGACGAGGGCCATGAGTCCGGCGAAGTTGGGGGTTGCGACCGAGGTGCCGCCGACGACGTTGAGATTGTTGGACGCGTTGCGGAAGCCGTTGGTGCAGGATCCAGCGGAGCAGATGAGGTAGCCGTCGTGGCTGGCGGCGGCGTCGAGCGCGAGGTCGGGGACATCGCGGGAGAAGTCGTTGGCGAGTCCGGTCACCTGCCAGGAAGGCTTGGCGAAGTAGGCGCTGATGCCTCCGCCGCCGGCTGCGAGACCGGAGCTGGAGCTCTCGTTCCAGACGGCTTCGGGGATGTAGGAGATAGCAGATTCACTGCCGTTGTAGGTGCTGTTGTTGGCGGCGGCCCAGTAGCTGCCGGAGCCTTCATTGAACATGGTCCCACCGACGGCGGTGACGTAGGGGGAGCTGGCCGGAAAGTCGACGGCGAGACCCTGGGTGGCGCTGGCGACCTGGTAATCGCAGTCCGCGGCGCCTGAGTCACCGGCGGGGCCCATGATGGTGATGCCCTGGGCGTTGGCCTGCTGGAAGAGGAGGTTGTAGGACTGCAGACTTGCGGTGCCCCAGGCCGACTCGCAGTTGCCGTAGCTGACGGTCATGATGGGAGCGAGGTTGTGGTCGATGGCCTGGGTGAGCGATGTGCCGATGACGTCGGTGGAGTTGACATAGAGGATGGAGGCGGAGGGAGCGGCTGCACCGGACCACTCGACGTCGAGCTGGGCCTCGGTGAGGTCGTTGGTGCTGGTGCCGGGATCTGTGCCATAGAGCTGCACCGTGGGAACGTTGGCGATGAGGCCAGACGCGGTGCGGAAGGCGGCGACGTCGGAGAGGCTGATGTCGGTCTGGCCCATGACGGCGATGGTGATGCCGGATCCGTTGACGTTGTTCGAGAGCAGGGGATTGACGTCGTAGATGGTGTAGAAGTCGCCGGGCGCGACGAAGGTGTTGCCGGAGATGCTGGAGGTGAACTGCGGATGCAGGGCGTCTGCCGCGGGGGCGGCTACGGTGCGGGTCTTGACGCGAGAGACGAGCTTGAAGTCGTTCAGGCCGGTGATGCCGGAGACGACGCCTGCGAGGGCGGTTGGGAGAACGGGGTTGGACAGATTGGCGAAGTGCTTTTCGCCGTCGAGCGAGAGGCTGTGGATGCTGGTGCCGAAGGCCTGCTCGACCTGGGCGGCGGTTCCGGAGAAGGTGACGAAGGTGCGGCTACGGGCGGTGCCGGTGACGGTGAAGCCCTGGCTCGAAAGCCAGGCAGTGACCTTGGCGATATCGCTTGTGGAGAGGCCGAACTGGTCGGCGAACTGCTCGGGGGTGAGCCACTTATGGTAGTTGGCGGAGGCGGGCTGCTGCTGCTCGAGAAGAAGCTCGGTGAGCGCGGCCTGCTGGGCGTCGGTGAGGTTGAAGCGGAGGGTCATGCCGGTGAGCGCGAGTTTGGGGTCGGCGGCTCCGAGATCGGCGGCCAGACGCGCACGGGGGGATACGGTTCCTTCGAGCGAGGTATTGCTCTCCGTCGCGAGGGAGGCCGTAATTCGATTCTGCACGGCAGCCTGCGCATTGGGAATCGAAGTTGCAGCGAGGAGCGCGATGGCCGGAAGCGAGAGGAGACTGGCCTTGAACTTGAGACGATCGAACATGCAAACCTGCTTGTGCGGGAGATTACGCAGGGGTGAGTGGGGGCTGCCGCTACCGGCAGGGGAACGTCCACCTCTCACGGCGATGCGATATAGCTAAGGACGGGTTTTTTCAGGAAAGGTTGCGGTGCCGGCGGGGAGGGCAGACGCCCGCAACCAAAATGGGACTACTGGGTAACCGTGACCTGGAGCGGGTAGCTGTGCCGGTTGGTTCCGATCGTCTCCTGGCCCTGAGCGGTCACGGTAAAGACCGCTGTGCCGAGCGGGGTGCCCCCGCTGGTGGTCGTGGTGCCGGTGGTGGAGATGGAGTTGCCGCAGCCGATGTTGGACGCGATGCCCAGGGAGAATACGGCCAGAGCGACGAGGACTGCCGAGCGCAGCTTGCGGCGGCGACCGCGGGGGATCGCAAAGAAGAAGAGCATGCTGAGCATGGTCCCTCCGGTGAGGCGCAGCGCGGCCTGGACTCCGCCGATGGATTTACCGGCTGCCGTGGTGGTGATGGTGAGGATGGCTGAGCCACCGCCGGAGAGGGTCGCCGGGGCGATGGTGCAGGTGGTGAGGATGTCTCCCGGGGGCGCGCAGGACATGGTGATGGTGCCGTTGAACTGGTCGATGGGCGTGGCGGCGATGGTGGTGGTGACGGATCCGCCGCGGGAGACCGAGAGGGTCTGCGGGGAGAACGAGAGCTGGAAGTCGGAGACGTCGACGGTGATGGTGGAGGAGGTGATGGGCAGGTAGTTGCCGTCGCCGCCGTAGACCGCGTAGACGGTGTGTGGGCCGGCGAAGAGGCCTGTGGTCGTGAAGGTGCCGATGCCGGTGGCGACGCCGTTCGAGCCGAGTGTGGCGGTACCGATGAAGAGCGGGATGCCGGTCGCGGTGTCGTAGAGGGTGACGGTGCCGGAGGGCGTGGGAACGGTGCCGGCCTGGGCCTGGCTGTTGGTCACCTGGATGGTGAAGATGACGTTCAGGCCCTGGAGGGTGGGGCTTCCGTTCGAGAAGAAGACGATGCTCGGAGTGATCTTGGTGGCGGTGATATTGGTGGACGAGGCGGTGGTGCTGGTGAGGTAGTTCTTGTCGCCGTTGTAGGTGGCGGTGTAGACGCCGGTGGCGCCGGCGGCGAGGGAGGTGGTGCGGATGGCGACGCCAGAGCTGTTGACGTTCGCACTGCCGATGGCCGCGCCGTTGTTGTAGAAGGTGACGGTGCCGGTGGGCAGTGCGGTGGTGAGGGTCGTTGTGCCGGGCGAAGGCGCGACGGTGGCAGTGAGGGTGAAGCTCTGTCCGCCGAGTACGGTGACCGGGCTGATGCTCAGGCTTGTGGTGCTGGCGCTCTGGGTGGCGACGAAGGGGAGGTTGACGGTATTGGAGCAGGAGAAGGCGGTCGTGGTGACGCAACTGACGAGGATGTTGTAGGTCGCGGGCGGCGGTACGGGGAGGGTGATGGTCGCCGTTCCGGCGGAGACCACGCCGGTGTAGACCCCGGTGAGGCCGGAGTAGCTGGCCGAGACGGTGGCTCCGGTGGGAATCGTCGAGCCGGTGGCTACGGCGACGGTAGCGGTGACCGCTGCGGTGGTGTTGTAGGCTCCGGTGGCGGGGGTGACGGTCGCGGTGAGCGTACCGACGACGGCGGTGCTGCTGACGGTGACGGTGGTGGAGCCGGTGCTGGTGGCGTAGGTGGTGTCGCCCGAGTAGGAGGCGGTGATGACGTTCGAGCCGGACGCGAGCGTAGCGATGGGCGCGCAGGAGCCGGTTCCGGCGGTCAGTGTGATGGTGCAGAGCGCCGTGCTGCCCAGGGTGACGGCGACGGTGCCGGTGGGGACGGTGGTGCTGGCCGTGGCTGCGGCTACGGTCGCGGTGTAGGTGACGGTCGTTCCGGGAGTCGTGACCGTCGCGGGGCTGGCCGTGATGGTGGTGACGCTGGCGGTATTGCCTGCGGCGGCGTTGACGGTGACGGCGGAGGAGGTGCTGGTGGCGTAGTTGGTATCGCCGGAGTAGGTGCCGGTGATGGTGTGGGCTACGGTGCTCGAGAGCGAGCCGACCGTGAGGGTCGCGATGTTGGAGGTGACGATGGCAGTCCCGAGCGCGGTGGTGCCGTCGAAGAACTGGACCGAGCCCGTGGGGGCGGAGGTGCCGACGGTGCCGGGCGTGATGGTGGCGGTGAAGCTGAAGGACTGGCCGGTGTTCTTGGTCGAACTGGGGACGACCGTTGTGGTGGTGGAGATGAGGGTGGATGCGGCGATCGTGACGGCGGGCGAGGTGCTGGGAGCGTAGAGGCCGTCGCCGGAGTAGACGGCGGTGATGGTGTGGGCGACGGTGGTGGAGAGAGAGGCCACGTTGATCGATGCGGCGGTGCCGGTGATGGTGCCGGTGCCGAGCGCCGTCGTGCCGTCGTAGAAGATGACCGAGCCGGTGGGAAGGGTGCTGCTGATGAGCGCGGCGGGTGTGATGGTGGCGGTGAAGCTGAAGGCCTGACCGGTGTTCTTGGTCGCGCTGGGGGTGACGGCGGTGGAGGTGACTCCGGAGCCGGTCGCGATCTTCGTGACGGTGACGTAGTTGGCGTCGCCGTCGTAGGTGGCGGTGATGGTGTGGGTCGCGGCGGTGATGTCGGTGCCGGTGGCCTGGACCGTACCGGATGCGAGCGTGCCAGCGTTGATGAGGGTGCCGTTATCGAAGAAGCGAACGTTGCCGGTGGGAACGGCTGCCGTACCGACGGCTGGAAGCGATGCCGTGAAGGCGATGGCCGCGCCGGAGACGGCTGGATTGGGCGTGTAGGAGAACGTCAGGACGGGCGTTGCCTTGCCGACGGTGACGGTGGTCGTGATGGGATTCGGGCAATAGAAGGTGGCGTCGCCCGCGCAACTGATGAGCAGGCTGGAGGTGCCGACGATCGAGGCCGGGATGCTGATCGTCGCGCTGGCGGTGCTGGGGCCGGTCGCCTGCCACGCGCCGGTGTAGCTGGTGGTGGTGCCGGAGAGGGTGACCGTGACTGTGCCAGTCGGGGTGCCGATGGTCTCGACGCTCCCTCCGTTCCCGGTGGTGGTGTTGACGGTGACGGTGTAGGTGCTGCCGACCGTGGTTCCGGTGCTGACGGTCGCGGTCAGGACCAGCGGATACTGCGTGACGAAGACCGCGGCGGTTGGGCTTTTGGAAGTGGCGTAGGTGGTATCGCCGGAGTAGTTGGCCGTGACCGTCGTGGTTCCGGTGGGCAGCGTGCTGTTGGAGTAGGTCGCCACGCCGCTTGCGTTGAGCGCACCGCTGCCCAGAGTGGTGCCTGTGCTGGTCGTGAAGGTGACGGTGCCGGTTGGGATTGCACCGCCGGTGCCTGAGGTGACGGTTCCGGTGAAGGTGACGCTGCTGCCGTAGACGGGCGCATAGTTCGAGGCGGCGATGCCGGTGAAGCTGCTGCCCGTTCCGCGTGGGTACACCTGGATGAGCTTATCGAGGTCCACGAGGCCGAGGCCGGTGGCGGGCTCCCAGGTATCGGTGGCGCCGTCGGTCTGGGTGTAGAGGCCGGCGATCGGGGCGAGGTCGTACAGGGTAGCGTTCACGTTGCCGAGGCGGCCGCCGGCGCTGAGCGCGATGGTGGAGAGAGCCTGGGAAAAGGCGGAGACGCTGGTCGAGGTTAGGTCGGGCTCGTGACGGAGCTGGTCCGCGGGAAGTCCCGGAGCGGCCTGCCATGGTGGGCGGGCTTCAACCAGAACGGGATTGGCGGCGGCGGTCGCCGAGGGCAGGGCGATGGCCGTCACCTCGCCGAGCGAGGCGGGGAAGGCACCGAGGCCGGTGGGGCAGGCGCTGGCGGCGAGCACAGTGATGCCCTGGGCGTTCGCCTGCTGGAAGAGCGCGGTGTAGGTGTCGAGGTCGGCCTGGGCCACATCCGCATCGCAGGCGGTGCTGGCGAGCGTGAGGATCGGGGTCGTGTTGGCGTCGAGCGCCGCTGCCAGCGCGCCCGGGACGTCGGTTGCGGTGCTGCCGGTGAGAGTCAGCGCAGGAGGCAGGTTGTCCAGGCCGGATACGCCCGCGATCAGCGCGGCGGCATCGTCCGGCAGCGAAGGCTGGGAGACGTTGGCGTAGTAGGCGATTCCGCCGATCTGGAGCTGGTGCAGGGAGACTGCGAAAGCGGACTCCACGCGGGCTGCGGGGCCTGTGACGGTGAGGGTGGTATGTGCGGCCGACACGGCCGAGACGGAGAGAGCCTGCGTGTTCAGCCACTGGGTGGCGGCGGCGACCTGCTCGTCTGTGGCTCCGAAGCTGGCGGCAAACTGCTGCGGCGTGAGCCAATGGTGGTATTCCGCGGAGGCTGGATTGAGCTGATCGGCGAGGCGCTGTTTGAGGGCGGCGAGGCGGGCGGCCCCAGGTGCGAGGCGGACCGTCAGGGTGACCGGCGCGGAGTCGGGGACGACGGCCTGGTCGCTCGCAGCGCTGGCGAGAGGCGTCACGCTGGTTGAGAGGGTTACCCGCTGGGCGTGCAGGACGGACGGTGCGAGGGTAGCGACGAGCGCCAGTGCGGAGGAGACAAGGGCACGCCAGAGCGGCTTGCCGGAGACTGCGGAAAAACGGGCAAACGATTCGCTTCGATCGACAACGGGGGTGCAGGAAAGGCCGGACGGATTTGCCATAGGGACGCCCTTGATGTTTACAGATGAGGTTCCGAAAGGCAACAGCAAAGCACCAGCGTGATAGGCACTGTTCGTGCCATCAAGCTGGTGCTTTCGGGGTATTGACCATTGGCCCCGGTACGCAGGGGTGGCCGTCCGGGCAGGGCAGGTTTAGAGCGTGTACCGTCCGGCGTCGATCATGTGCTTGGCTACCTGGCGGCGCAGCGCGATGGTGTCGATGAAGTCGTGCTTGGCGAGGCGGCGGAGGATGGCGGTCTGGGTTTTGAGCATGTCGCCCTCGGCCGCGGCGGCGATGACCTTGCGGGCGGAGAGCTCGACCACGTCCATGGCCTTGGCGGTGTAGAGCCTGGCCATGGCGACGGCGATGTCATTTTTGCCGGCGAACTTCTCGGCGCGGAGCAGGGTGGACTCCATGGCGTAGACCTCGATGATCATGTCGGCGATGGCGCCCATCACCTCCTGCTCGTCGGCGATCTTCTGCATGTACTTCTGGGTAGCGACGCCGGCGGCGAAGAGCGCGGTCTTCTTGGCCTGGGCCAGGATGTCGAACTCCTCGGCCAGAGGCCCTTCGCGCTCCTCCTTCTCGATGGGGCCGGCCATGACCTCGTCCATGAGGTTTTTGATCGCGGGCATGAGGGCGAGTTTGCCGGACATGGCCGACTTCATGAGCCAGCCGGTGATGATGAGGCGGTTGATCTCGTTGGTGCCCTCGAAGATGCGGTTGATGCGGGCGTCGCGGTAGGCGCGGGCGGCTGGGTAATCTTCCACGTAGCCGTAGCCGGCGAAGATCTGGAGGGTCTCGTCGACGACCATGTCGAGCATCTCGGAGGCCCACACCTTCACGATGGAGCACTCGACGGCGTAGTTTTCGATCTGCTTCTGGATGGCCTTGGTGTCGTTCTTGTCCACGCCCGCAAGCGCCTGGTCGATGAGGCCTACGGTGCGGTAGCAGACGGCTTCCCCGGCGAAGATGCCAACGGCCTGGTTCGCGAGCTTCTCCTGGATGAGGCCAAACTCGGAGATGGACTTGCCGAAGGCCTTGCGGTCGAGGGCGTACTTGATGGCGGTGTCGAGCGAGCGGTGCGCTCCGCCGACGGCTGCGTTGCCGAGCTTGTAGCGGCCAACGTTAAGGATGTTGAAGGCGATATGGTGGCCCTTGCCGACTTCGCCGAGGAGGTTGCCGGCGGGAATGACGCAGTCGGACAGGATGAGCGGCGTGGTGGACGAGCCCTGGATGCCGAGTTTGTGCTCTTCTTTTCCGTTCGTGAAACCGGCAGTTCCGCGCTCGATGAGGAAGGCGGTGAGCTTTTCCTTGTCCTCTCCGGGGACGGCGCACTTGGCGAAGACGGTGTAGAGGTCGGCGAAGCCTCCGTTCGAGATCCACATCTTCTCGCCGTTCAGGGTATAGGTGCTGCCGTCTTCGGAGAGCACGGCGCGGGCGCGGGCATTGACCGCATCCGATCCGCTGGTCGCCTCGGACAGCGCGTACGCGCAGACCAGCTCGCCCGACGCGATGCGCGGCAGGTATTTGGCCTTCTGCTCCGGCGTGCCGTACCAGACCAGCGGCAGCGTGCCGATGCCGGTGTGCGCGGAGAAGGCGACCGAGAACGAGCCCTGTCGCGAGATGTTCTCGGCGACGATGGCCGAGGACATCTTGTCCAGCCCCAGACCGCCGTACTCCTCCGGAATGTCGATGGAGGTGAGGCCAAGCTCAGCGGCCTCCTTCAACAGGCGGCGTGTGATGCTGAAGTCCTTCGCTTCAATCGCGTCGGACTGCGGAACGACCTCATTGGTGGCGAAGTTCGCCGTCATCTCCGCGATCTGCTTCTGTTCCTCGGTAAAGTCCTCGGGAAAGACGCAATCGGCGGGGGAGGCGTCGGTGATGAGGAATGCTCCGCCAGAGATGAGCTTTTTGGTGTCGGAGAGGGGCGCGGTGGTCGTGGCCATGGTGTTACCTCGGGGTACGGAGTTGTTTGTATTTGGAGAACGAAAGGCCGGCGGCTGCGGTGCCTTGAGCCAGTGACGCAGGCTCTCGGCTACCGCGTAGAGACAGAAGATGGAGGTCGCGCTGGCGCCGATCGTAGCCATCAGCGATGGGAAGTCCGCCCTCGAGGCAAGCAGAACGAGCGGCACGGCGTAGCAGAGCACCAGCACAGCGGTGGCGAAGTAGAAGACGTACGTCGTGGACGGCGACGGTGCGGAGTTCGCCTCCAAGGCCGCGTAGAGCACAAGCGGAATGCATCCGCTGAGCCCTGCCGCGATGGTCGAGAGTCCGTACGCGATGTAGCCCTCCATGCTGAAGAAGTTCATCGTGCTTACTCACCTCCGCGACGACCAGATCGCGGTTCGAGGAAATCCGGCGGCCCAAGCTTTGGTGTTCGATCTTGAAAGAAAAGTTGGTAACTGGCCATCGCCATTTCAATAACATCCGTTAGAAAAATCATCCGCGAAGCAGACAGAGTGTCCGGCGGGGGTGAAAAAAAGACCAATAACAGAGGGAAATAGGCCGAGCCTGCAAGGAGGCAAATGCGAGCGGCAGCACTCTTCCACCGAAAACATGCCGTGCCGAACAGAAGCAGAAGGCTCGCGGTAAACGAAAGGCCGGCGAGCCAGTTTAGCTGGACGCTGCGGAAACCCGTTATGACCGCCACCATAAGCAAATACCACGACAAAAACAAAGAGCCGACGAACGTAACTGCCGTCCAGGGCCAATGCAGAATGTCGAGATGGGTCAGTTTGGCCATGGGTCGCATCAGACGTGCCTAATCGATCGCCTCGAAGATTCCAGCGGCGCCCATGCCTCCGCCGACGCACATCGTGACCATGCCGTACTTCGCTTTGCGGCGGGGCATGTCGCGGAGGAGGGTTGCGGTGAGTTTGGCTCCGGTGCAGCCTAGCGGGTGGCCGAGGGCGATGGCTCCGCCGTTTGGGTTCAGGCGGGCGGGATCGATGCCGAGGACCTTGATGATGGCCAGCGACTGGGCGGCGAAGGCTTCGTTCAGTTCGATGACGCCGATGTCGTCGAGGGTGAGGCCAGCCATCTTGAGGACCTTGGGGATGGCGTAGATGGGGCCGATGCCCATCTCCTCGGGGTCGCAGCCGGCGTAAGCGAAGGCTACGAAGCGGGCCAGGGGCTTGATGCCGAGCTCGTCGGCGCGCTTGCGGGACATGACGATGGCGGCGGCGGCTCCGTCGCTCGTTTGGGAGGAGTTGCCGGCGGTGACGGTGCCCTTGGCGTGGAAGACGGGCTTGAGGCGGGCAAGGGCTTCGAGGGAGGTGTCGGCGCGGGGGCCTTCGTCCTTCGAGAAGGTGGTTGTGGTCGGTTTGGTCTTGGACTTCTTGCCCTTCGCATCGTAGGACGGTGTGGCGGAGACGACTTCGATCGGGACGATCTCGTCGTCGAAACGGCCTTCGGCCTGGGCGGCTAGTGATTTTTGGTGGGACTCGTAGGAGAACTGGTCCATGGCTTCGCGGGTGATGCCGTAGTGAGCTGCGACGCGTTCGGCGGTGAGGCCCATGGACATGTAGGAGCCGGGGTAGTTCTCGACGAGCCAGGGGTTGACGGAGATCTTGTTGCCGCCGAAGGGGACGAAGGACATGCTCTCGGTGCCGCCTGCGAGGATGACGTCTCCGCCGCCACCCTTGATGCGGTCGGCCGCGAGCGCGATGGTCTGGAGACCGGAGGCGCAGTAGCGGTTGACGGTCATCGCGGAGGTGGTGATGGGAAGCCCGGCGCGGAAGGCGGCGATCTTGGCGACGTTCATGCCTTGTTCGGCCTCGGGCATGGCACAGCCCAGGATGACGTCTTCGATCTCGGCTTTATCGAGCTGGGGGATGCGGGCGAGCGCGCCCTGGATGGCGAAGGCGGCGAGGTCGTCCGGGCGCGTGGTGCGGAGGGTGCCGCGCGGGGCCTTGCCGATGGCGGTGCGGACTGCGGATGCGATGATGACTTCGTTCATTGGTACCTCAAAATCGGAGTGCGGTTATGGATTCACACCTTGCTTGCCGGGATGTAAATCGACCTGGACGCCATCGGTTCGGAGGCCATCGATGACCCGCTCCAGCATGGACTTCTCTTCGTCTTCAGTGAGTTTGATCGGGTTACCCGCAGCCTGGAATACATTTGGAAAGATGTATCCATCCTCGTAGGCGAATTGAAAGGAGCCTCTTTTGTCGGTATAGGTGACAGACCGATGTCGAATGGTTAACTCAGCACCGTCATCTGACTCGAGCTTTCCGAAGTACTTCCATCGCCTTTTGAACATGGCCGTTTCGGTCTCCTAGTTACGTAGGGGCTTACCGGTTTTGAGGGTGAAGGCGATGCGCTCCTGGGTCTTCTTCTCGCCGCAGAGGGAGAGGAAGGCTTCGCGTTCGAGGTCGAGGAGGTATTGCTCGGTGACCGGGGTGCCGGGGGTGACCTTGCCTCCGCAGAGCGTGTGGGCGACCCAGTTGGCGATCTTGGCGTCGTGGTCGGAGATGAACTGGCCCTCGCGCATGGTCCATACGGCCAGCTTGAGGGTGGCGAGGGCGTTTTCGCCGGGGGCGGGGATCGTTGTTTGGGCTACGGGCGCGGTGTAGCCTGCGGCGGCGATCGCGGAGGCGCGGGTCTTGGCGTCGGTGAGGAGGCGCTCGCGGTTCATGGTGATGTTGTCGGAGGGTTTGAGGAAGCCTAGAGTGCGAGCTTCGGCGGCGGAGGTGGAGACCTTGGCCATGGCTATTGTTTCGAAGTTTTTCTTGAGGGCTTCGAAGATTTCTACGCCCTCGCCACGGGCGTCGGGGCGGATGCTGGACCCGGCTTCGATGCTCTTGATGGTCATCTCCTTGCATCCGCCTCCGCCGGGGATGAGGCCGACGCCGGTTTCGACGAGACCCATATAGAGTTCGGCGTGGGGCTGGCGGGCTGCGGCGTGGAGGGAGATTTCGACGCCTCCGCCGAGGCACATGCCGTAGGGGGCGACGACGACCGGGCGAGGGCAGAACTTGATGGCCTGGGTCATGTTCTGGAACTGCTTCACGGCCATCTCGACCTCGTCCCACTCTTCCTCTTGCACGGAGAGCAACAACTGCATGAGGTTGGCACCGACGGAGAAGTTGGTGGAGTCGCCGGTGATGACGAAGGAGGAGAAGTTCTGGACTGCCTCCGAGGTGGGCTTGAGGTTCTGGGTGATGAATGTGACGATGTCGCCGCCGAGGGCGTTCATCTTGGAGTGGAGCTCGATAGCGGCTACGCCGTCGCCGAGATCGATGAGGCTGGCTCCGGCATTCTTCTTGGCTATACCGTGGCTCTTCTTGACCGTGGCGAGGGAGGAGACGCCTTCCGCGACCGGGACGGGCTTGTAGGTGGCGGTGAAGGGGTCGAAGAAGACGCGCCCTGAGGGTACGGTGGGGTCGTCCTTGTACCAGGTGGGGTTTTCCGAGGAGGCGAGGAGTTTTTCGACGTTGGCGGCGATGGGCTGTCCGGCTGCGCGCATCTTGTCGGTGGTGGCGCGGACGCCTGCGGCGTCGAACATCTCGAAGGGGCCAAGCTCCCAGTTGAAGCCGGTCTTCATGGCCTGGTCGATCTCGACGATGGAGCCGGCGGGCTCCTTGCCGGTATCGGCGACGCGGTTGGCGGCGTAGGTGAAGAGCTCGGTGAGGAGGGGCCAGTAGAAGGCGGCTGCCTTGTCGGATGTGGTGTCGGCGTGGAGGAGCTGGGGGATGCGGGCCTCGGTGCGCTCTACGTTCTTCGCCATTTCAAGGGCGGGGAACTTGGGGCGCATGGAGGGCTTGTAGTCGAGGGTCTGCCAGTCGAGGACGAGGCGGAGGTCGCGGCCATCCTTATCTTTGCCCTCCTTCTTATAGAAACCCTGCTTCGCCTTGTCGCCGAGCCACTTGTTTTCGATCATCTTGCCGATGAAGTCGGCGAGTCCTACATCCTGCCGCTCGTCGCCGATGGAGGCGGCCTGCTTGGCGAAGTTGGAGGCTACGTGGGCGAGGACGTCGACGCCGACGAGATCGCCGAGGCGGAAGGTGCCGGTCTTGGGCCAGCCGAGGGGCGATCCGGTGAGGGCGTCGACCTCTTCGATGGTGAGGTTCTGGGCCATCATGAGGCGGATGGCGTTGCCCATGGAGAAGGTGCCGATGCGGTTGGCGATGAAGTTGGGCGTATCGTGCGAGAGGACGATGGCCTTGCCGAGACGTTTCTCTGAGAAGAGTGAGACGGCGGCGATGTCTTCTGGGCTGGACTCGGCGGTGGGGATGATCTCGAGCAGGCGCATGTAGCGCGGGGGATTGAAGAAGTGGGTGCCGAACCAGTGGTGGCGCAGGTCGTCGGGGAAGCCGGCGACGATGTCGGCGATGGGGAGGCCGGAGGTGTTAGAGGTGATGATGGAACCGGGCTTGCGGTGGACCTGGACCTTTTCGAGCAGGCCGCGCTTGATGGCGAGGTTTTCGGCGACGACTTCGATGATCCAGTCGCAGTCGGCGATGAGGGCCATGTCGTCGTCGAAGTTGCCGAGGGTAATGAGGCGGGCCGAGTCTGGCGTGTAAAAAGCGGCGGGTTTGGACTTCTTCAGCCCGTCGAGCGCACCGAGCACGATCTTGTTGCGCTCGGGTTTGGAGGCATCGGCTGCGGTGCCGGGCGGGACGATGTCGAGCAGCACGACCGGCACGCCGGCGTTCGCGATGTGGGCGGCGATGCGCGAGCCCATGGTTCCGGCGCCGAGAACGGCGACCTTACGGATGTCTCTTTGCGATGTGGTGCCTGGGTTCGACATGGCTGCTGCGCTCTCCTGAAGCCCGTTTTACCGGACGGCTCGACTGTACTGAATGGTCATTCATTTCGTCAAGTGAAGCTTGCATGAAAAAGAACGTCGCTCACGTTCTCTTTTTAAATCCGTTATGGTTATGAGGTCTCATCCGGAGGTTTTCCCTTTGTTCAAGACGTACCGCTCTCTCCCCCCAACTCTGGCTCTGGCTGGCGCACTGGTGTTCGGTCTGGCAGGAACGCCGGTGGTTGCCCATGCTCAGGATCTGGCCAGTTTTGAAAAGCGCACCACGGTCAAGGTTTTGCCCAATGGTCTGACGATCCTGATCTGCGAACGTCCCGAGGCTCCCGTTTTCAGCTACTTCACGATGGTGGACGCAGGCTCCGCTGACGATCCGCAGGGTGCCAGCGGGCTGGCTCACATGTTCGAGCATATGGCCTTCAAGGGCACCAGCGAGATTGGCACGACGAACTATCCGGCAGAGAAGGTCGCGCTGGCCAAGGTGGAGATTGCCTACGCCGCCTACGACGCCGAGAAGCGCAAGCGCGTCGGACAGGATCCGAAGAAGCTGGCCGAGCTGAAGAAGACCTTCGACGCCGCGACCGATGCCGCGCAGAAGTATGTGATTCCCAACGCCTTTCCGCAGATCGCGGAGCAGAACGGCGCGGAGGGGCTGAATGCCTCGACCGGCGAGGATTCGACGCAGTACTTCTGGAGCATGCCTTCGAACCGGCTGGAGCTGTGGGCCTATATGGAGGCGAGCCGGATTGGCGACCCGGTGGAGCGTGAGTTCTACAAGGAGCGCGACGTGGTGCAGGAGGAACGCCGCATGCGTATCGACTCCTCTCCCGTTGGCCGAATGGTCGAGCAGTTTCTGGCGACCGCGTACGTAGCGCACCCCTATGGGCGCTCGGGCGTGGGCTGGGAGAGCGAAATCAGCCAGGTGACCGCGACCGAGGCCGCTGCCTTCCACAAGAAGTACTATGTGCCCGCGAATATCGTGATTGCGGTGGTGGGCGATGTGAAGGCGTCGACCGCGATGCCGATCCTGGTGAAGTACTTCGGCAAGATTCCCGCTGGACCGAAGCCCGAGCCGATGACGACGATTGAGCCGCAGCAGATGGCGGAGAAGAACGTCATCATCCACGATCAGGCGCAGCCCTTCTACCTTGAGGGCTATCACCGCCCGGACTACCGGGATCCCGATGATGCCGTCTACGATGCGATCACGGACATCTTCTCGAATGGCCGTACGGCGCGTCTGTACCGCACGCTTGTCCGCGACCAGCGCATTGCCGCCACAGCGCAGGGCTTCTCGGGCTTCCCCGGCGACAAGTTTCCGGGGCTCTTCGCGTTCTACGCCGTGCCGCTTCCGGGACATACGACGGATGAGGTGGCGGCCGCGATCCACAAGGAGATCGAGCGCCTGAAGACCGAGGATGTGACGGACGACGAGCTCGCGAAGTTCAAGACGCGCACTAAGGCTGATCGTCTGCGCGGTCTGGCGGACAACGCCGGTCTTGCGCAGCAGCTTGCCGACTACCAGACCAAGTTCGGCGACTGGCGCGCGATGTTCCGTGAGCAGGCCAAGGACGACGCCGTGACCAAGGCGGATATCCGCCGCGTGGCGAACCAGGTTTTCGTCGAGAGCAACCGCACCACGGCGCGCATCGAGTCGATCGTGCCCAAAGCCGCTCCAGCAGCGAAGAACGGAGCCGGACAGTAACGATGAAAAACCAAATTCTCTTCACCACTCTTTTTGCCCTTGCCGCAGTCGCAGGAGCCCAGGTTCCCGCTCCCAGGCCCGTTCCGGCAACCGCTGCCGTCCAGCCGTGGAAGAAGATTCCGATTCCTCCGCTGCATGACTTCAAGCCGGAGCAGCCGAAGAAGATCGTGCTGGACAATGGTCTGACGATCTTTTTGCAGGAGGATCACGAGCTTCCGTTCATCGACGGCACCATCCTGATCAAGGGTGGAAGTCGCGACGAACCTGCCGATAAGGTGGGGCTCGTCTCGCTGTATGGGCAGACCTGGCGCACCAGTGGCACCGCTGCCGTGGCGGGCGATGTGCTGGACGAGCGGCTCGCGATGAAGGCGGCGACCATCGAGACGGGAGGCGGTCTCGCGACCACTTCGCTGCGCTGGTCTTCGCTCAAGGAGGACTACGATACCGTTTCGGCGTCTGCCTTCGACCTGCTGCTCCATCCCGCGTTCAAGGCCGACAAGCTCGCGCTGGCCAAGCGTCAGCTTGAGGCCGGCATTGCCCGCCGCAACGATGATGCCGCAGGCATTGCCAGCCGCGCGGCCGTGCAACTCGCCTACGGCAAGCAGGGCCCCTACGGACGCCAGGCGGAGTTTGCCACGGTGGAGGCGGTTACGGTGGCGGATCTCTCAGCGTGGCACGACCGCACGCTGGCGGCCGGCGGCATGATCGTCGCGCTCGAAGGCGACTTCGACTCCGCGGCGATGGAGGCCAAGCTGCGGAGTGTCTTTTCGACGCTGCCCCGCGGTGAGGCGCTTCCGGCTGTGCCGAACCTGTTTCCGCCGCCGCATCCGGGCGTCTATTTCGTCGACAAATCGGATGTGGATCAGTCGAACGTGATCCTCGTCGGCCTCGGCACGGAGCGCAGCAATCCGGACTATTACGCGCTGAGCGTGATGAATGAGATCTTCTCGGGCGGCTTCGGCTCGCGTGTCTTCCAGACCGTGCGGACCAAGCTTGGCCTGGCGTATTCGGTGGGTGGAAGCTACGGCGCGTCGTACGATCACGACGGTCTGTTCGAGGTGCAGGCCGCCACGAAGAGCGCGTCGACGGTCGCGGCGACCAGGGCGATGATCGACGAGATCGGCAAGCTGAAGAGCGTGCCGCCCACGGCGACCGAGCTGAAAAACGCCAAGGACGACGTGCTGAACTCGTTCATCTTCCACTACGACTCCAAGGACAAGACGCTGGCCGAGCAGTTAACGCTCGCGCTCTACGGCTATCCGGCTGACTTTCTCGAGAAGTACAAGACGGGCATCGAGAAGGTGACGGCGGAGGATGTGACGCGCGTGGCGAACAAGTACATCGACGCGTCGAAGCTGGCGATTGTGATCGTTGGCAACGCACAGGAGATGGGGGGACCGCCATCGGCGCTTGGTCCGGTAACGAACCTGGACATCACGATTCCTCCCCCGCCTGCCCCTCCGGCGAAGAAGAAGTAGTGTCCGGTAACGAAGGAATGACAAACGTCCCGGGGCAGGTTGAATCCAACCGGCCCCGGGGGAATCTATAATAAGCAGAATGTCGTTCGAAACCATCACGAAGATAGCCGACGCGGACTTCCCGACAGCCTGGGGTCACTTCCGCATCCAGGGCTACGAAGGCGTCATCGCCAACCCCCTCCCCTGCAACGACGCGATCCCCGCACCCGCCGTCCGGATTGAATCCGCCGTGGCGCTGGTGATGGGCGATATCCACGCGGCTCCGCCCATCATTCGCATCCACTCGCAGTGCCTGACCGGCGATGTGTTCCATTCGCTGCGGTGCGACTGCCAGCAGCAACTGCACCAGGCGCTCGACCGCATCTCGTCCGAGGGCACGGGCATCCTGCTCTATGAGCAGCAGGAAGGGCGGGGAATCGGCCTGATGGCGAAGCTCCGCGCCTATGAGCTGCAGGACCACGGCCGCAACACCATCGAGGCCAATCTCGAACTGGGCTATGCCGCCGATTGCCGCCACTTTGAGCTGCCGGCCGAGATTCTGAAGTCGATGGGGCTGACTGCGGTGCGGTTGATCACGAACAATCCCGAGAAGGTCGAAGCGCTTGAGCTTGCTGGGATTCGCGTCGTGGAGCGGCTTTCCGCGACGGTGCCCCCGGCGCCGACCAATGCCGACTACCTGCGGACGAAGCAGGAACAGATGGGACATCTGGTCTCGTAGCGGTAGACTTTTCTCATGCGTATCGTTCTTCCCGGCGGTAGCGGACAGGTGGGTCAGATGCTCGCCCGGCATTTTCACGCGCGAGGGCATCGTGTCACCGTGCTGAGCCGTTCGGCGCATCCGTCGCCATGGAAGACGCTGTCGTGGGATGGGCGGACCACCGGAGACTGGGTCACGGCGCTCGAGGGCTCGGACCTTTGCATCAACCTGACCGGACGCTTCGTCAACTGCCGCTACAACCAGGCGAATCGTCGCGAGATCGTCGCTTCGCGGGTGGATGCGACGCGCGTTCTGGGCCAGGTCATCGCCGGACTCGACAGGCCTCCCGCCCTCTGGATGAATGCCAGTACGGCAACGATCTATCGTCATACGCTCGACACCCAGCAGCCGAACGATGAATTCACGGGCGTGCTGGGAGGCGGTGAACCTGGAGCGCCGGATACCTGGAACTTCTCCATCTCCGTCGCCAAAGCATGGGAGCAGGCCTTCGACGAGATCCCCACGCCGCGCACACGGAAGGTGGCGTTGCGGAGCGCTCTCACCTTATCGCCCGACCAAGGCGGCGTCTTCGATGTGTTGCTCGGCCTCGTCCGCCACGGTCTTGGAGGCACGCAGGGCAGCGGGAAGCAGTGGGTCTCGTGGATTCACGAGGTCGACTTCATCGCCGCGGTGGAGTGGATCGTCGGCCACCCGGAACTCGAGGGGCCAGTGAATCTGGCCGCGCCCAGCCCGATACACAATCGCGATTTTATGCGTGTGTTGCGTGAGACGTGTGGGGTGCGGATAGGGCTTCCCGCGCCCGCATTTCTTATCGAGATCGGAACGCGGTTCATGCAGACTGAGTCGGAGCTGGTGCTGAAGAGCCGCCGCGTTGTGCCAGGAAAGCTGATGCAGAGTGGCTTCGAGTTCCGTTTCGAAGACTGGCCCGGCGCTGCGAAGGAGTTGGTGAAGCGCTGGCGGGCACTGCAACGCTAGATTTCATGAAGACGTCTTGCGGCGCTGGTCTCTCAATCCGGTCTCACTTTGAGTTGCGCCGGACTCGCCCAAAAGTAGCCTGCCACAACGAGCGATGCGCACCTCCTGGAAGGGTGCGCATCGCTCGTTCGTGGTTTTAGAAAAGGCTGTTTAGCCCTTGCCGGGCCGAAACATCACGGTGTAGAAGCCACCGAACAGCGTCATCCCCAGCCCCCACCAGAACGCCCCATGATACTTTGCCAGAACGTTGGCAGGCAGGTCTCCTGCGACCGTCGCGACCGTTGGATGGGAGAACTCGTAGATGCCCTGGCCGAAGATAATGACGCCGCAACTGAGCATGAGGACGCCGACGAAGAACCAGATGGAGAGAGACTGCTCGGTGCTTGGATCTACTTCAGGATGCGACATGAGGTCTCCTTACCAGAGCCAGAGGTTGAGAATGAAGAGGACGGTGGCGACCACGATGGCCCAGAAGATCGGCTTCTGGTAGATCTTCGTCGAGCCGTCGTCGGGGATGATCGTCGAGCCGTAGACCAGGCCGACCAGCTTCTCTTCCGGGATGGGCTTGGTCAGGTAGCTGACGACGATGGTGACGATGACGCAGACGACCCACGACCAGAGCGCACGGTACAGGTTTGCGGCCATCGCCTGCACGCGGTCGATCGTATCGGCGCTCGCATGCGGCTGCAGGATCATGAAGCGGATGTTGGTCTTGTCATGCAGCACCATCAGCCACATGCCCACGGAGGATGCTGTTCCACATAACAGCCCCCAGAAGCCGCCGGCCTTGGTGGCGCGCTTCCAGAGCATCCCGAGGATGACGGTCCCGAAGAGCGGCGCAATGAAGAAACTGAACAGCTCCTGCACATAGTCCATGATCGAGGCCGCACCCATGACGAGGTATGCGGTGCCGATGGAGATCAGCATGCCGATGATCGTGCACCAGCGGCCCATCGAGACGTAGTGCGAATCCGAAGCCTTCTTGTTGATGTACGCGCCATACAGGTCGTAGGTCCAGACGGTGGAGAAGGCGCTGACGTTGCCCGCCATGCCTGACATAAAGCCCGCAATCAGAGCTGTGATGCCGAGGCCGAGGAGGCCCGGTCCGAGGTACCGCACCATCATCAGCGGAAGCACCTCGTTGAAGCTGTGCGCGCCGTGGTTGATGACCATATCCGAGCCATCGGGATAGAGCTGCATGATGTGGCCGCTGCCGTCCTTCAACAGTACCAGCGCCAGCAGGCCCGGGACGATGACGAAGAAGGGCACGAACATCTTGAAAGCCGCGCCGATGATGGGAGCAAACTGCGCCGCGCGCAGGTTGTTGGCCGAGAGCACACGCTGCACGACGAGGAAGTCCGTCGTCCAGTAGCCGAAGCTGATGACGAAGCCGAGGCCGAAGACGATGCCGGTCCAGTGCACGCCCATGGGATTGCCGCTGAAGCTGCCGAGCGTCGACCACATGTGCATGTAGCTGGGGTCGCCGACGCGGGCGATCATCTGCACCTTCAGGTTGGCCCATCCGCCCGCCTCGATGAGTCCGAGGATCGGGATGAGCGCGGCACCCGCCCAGATGAGCACGAACTGCAGCACTTCATTGATGATCGCCGAGCGCAGGCCGCCGAGCATCACGTAGATCGCGACCGTGATGGCACCGACCCAGATGGAGAAGTTGATGTCCCAGCCGAGGACGACCTTCATCACCAGGGCCATCGAGTACATGTTGACGCCCGACATCAGCACCGTCATGAACGCGAACGAGACGGCCGAGACCGCGCGGGCACCCTCGCCGAAGCGCAGTTGCAGGTATCCGGGGACCGAGTGTGTCTTCGAGATGTAGTAGAAGGGCATCATCACGATGCCGAGGAAGAGCATCGCTGGAATCGCGCCGATCCAGTACCAGTGCGCGGCCAGAATGCCGTACTGGTAAGCCGCGCCGGCCCATCCCATCAGTTCGAGCGACCCCAGATTGGCCGAGACGAAGCTGAGTCCGGCGATCCATGCCGACATCTCGCGTCCGGCCAGGAAGAACTCTTCGCTCGTGTTGGTCGAGCCTTTCACGTAGAAGCCGATAAAGATGACCATCGCGAAGTACAGCAGCAGAATCGCGATATCGACCGGGGCCAGGTGCGTTAGCTGTGTCGTCAGCATAAGCGCGCCCGGCAGGGAAAGCATGGGATGCAACAGTGCGGGGTCCATCACTCGATTCGGTCCTCGTTCTTCTTCCGGGCATGCGCCGCAGGTATGGCGGCAGGTTTCGCTTCTGGGAAAGAGCCCCAGACCTCAATCTAAAACGATTGATGCTGCGAGAAAACGTTTATCTTGGCTCGGAAAACTATACAGGGGCTAACGCACGAAAGCCAAGATGCTGTTTGTCCCATGTCTTTACCATCCGCCGAACGATATCATGCCAACCACGCAACGTTCGAGCCCTCTTTGGAATCAAACGGTGAGTAACCGCTTTCACAAGGAGATACACCATGCACGTTCGCTCAGTCGGCCGCCTTCTGCTTTGCTCTGCCCTTGCCCTCGGGCTTTCTTCCTCGGCTGCCTTTGCGCAGGCCGGCCAGGATATGAAGGACGCGGGCCACGCGACCAAGGATGCCGCCGTCGATACCGGCCACGCCACTAAGACCGTCGCCAAGAAGACGGCGCACGGCACCAAGAAGGTCTACCACAAGACCGCGCACGGCACGAAGGTCGCGGCTCACAAGACAGCCGACGGTGCCGAAGTAGTCGGACACGACACCAAGGTTGGCGCCAAGAAGACCTGGCACGCCACCGAGAACGTGGGCGACAAGGTTGCCGACAAGCCTGCCACACACTAAGAAGAAGCGATCAAAGAGCCCGGGACGCCAACGCGCCCGGGCTCTTTTTATGTCTGGGAATCGAGGGCCACAGCTCGCCTTTGAGAGGCGGCTTTCCAAGCGACTCCTCAGCTACAGGGAAGTCGTCTGCTTCTCCGGCCAGATCCAGGCGGCAGCCAGCACCACCAGTGCGATCCAGTAAAGATCCGCGCCCAGCAGATGCAACACCTGCATCCAGATCGGTGCGAGCAGCAGCACATCCACGATGCCGAGCACGGCCTGCAGACCGATCAGCCCGACCATGATCTGCCCGATGCGTGCCCTCGCCGGCAGACCCCGCACCAGCAGCAACACGCACGCCAGTCCAATCAGTGCGGACGCAGGATGCACCCAGCGCATCCGCACCAGCTCCGGCGAAGAGGCCGCGAAGTCGGAGAGCAGGCCGGCACGAAGGCTGGGGGAGGGGAAGAGCGTATCCGCCAGCGCGGCCAGCGAGCCCGTCGCACTGACCACCAGTGTGGCGAAAATCGCCGCGATCGCCGTCCCGCTCGAACCTTTTTCGGTCTCGATCGGATCGCGCTCTCGTAGGTACCAGGCGGTCAGCGTCAGCGCACCCATGAAGAGCATCGTGTTGGTGAGGTGGACGGACTGCGCAATCACCCGGCCCACGGAGATGTTGTCTTCCACATAATGCCGCAGAACCAGAAGCGCGCCCAGGGCCGCCTCGGTGACAAGGAAGAAGCCCGACCACAGCACAGCCGTCCGCGCCCGGTGCTTCTTGGGCGTCACGCGAAACGTGTAGACGCCAAGCGCCACCAGGAGCATCGTGCAAATGCCGGAAGTCGACCGGTGCGTGAACTCGATGACGGTGGCGAGCCGCGGATGGTGCGGGAAGAAGTCGCCGTTGCACAGCGGCCAGTTGGCCCCGCATCCTGCGCCGGAGCCCGTTGCCCGCACGACCGCGCCCCACAGCACGACCAGAATGAAGAATCCCAGCGTGATCCACGCCAGACGCGCGGCACCCCGTGTGCTGCGTTTTGCCGATATGACCGTTACGGTTCCCATCGTTTATCCGCCCGCCAGTTCCGCTGCCCTCTGCGTCGCGCGCTTCACGGCTTTGATCAGCGTGACGCGCAGGCCGCCCTCTTCCAGCTCCAGGATGCCGTCGACCGTGCAGCCCGCGGGCGTCGTCACGGCGTCCTTCAGCAGCGCGGGGTGGTAGCCCGTCTCGAGCACCATCCGCGCCGAGCCCAGCGTCGTCTGCGCGGCCAGCAGGGTCGCCACATCGCGCGGCAGGCCGACGTTCACGCCCGCCTCCGCCAGCGCTTCGATGATGATGTAGAGGAACGCCGGACCCGAGCCCGAAAGCCCCGTCACCGCGTCCATGTGCTTTTCATCGACGACGACGGCGCGGCCCACGGTCTGGAAGATCCGCATCGCGACGGCCATCTGCTCATCCGTGCAGAAGCGTCCCGCGCACAGCGCCGTTACGCCCGCAGAGATCATCGCCGGCGTATTCGGCATCGCGCGGATGACGCCCAGGTCGCACCCGGCGGCGTCTTCAATGGAGCGCGTCTTCACGGATGCGGCAATCGACACAATCAGCTTCTTCTCGTTGAGCACCGGACGGATCAAGTTCACCAGTGCCGGTACCTGGATCGGCTTCACGCCCAGCAGGATGACGTCCGCCTCGCGCGCCGCCTCGATGTTGTCGATGCCGATCTCCACGCCGAACTGCGCGGAGAGCGCCTGGGCGCGGTCCGGGTGCTGCACTGTGCCGCTGATCTGGTCCTTGCCGAACAGGTTGTTCTTCAGGAACGCCTGCAGCAGAATTCCGCCCATCTTGCCGGCGCCAAGCACCGCCACCTTCACGTTCGGCATTGCTGCTGCCGGAACTGCCGCCTGCTCAATCGTCTCGCTCATGGATTAACGCTATCAGAACGAACCGGCACCCGGTGCGGGCGGCGGTCACTTCCGGCAGGACAACAGAGCTCTAGTTCGCAGCCGGCGGGCCGCCGCCCTTTGCGACCCACGCGTCTACCTGGGCCTCCAGCGTATCCATCGGCAGCGCACCGCCGCCAAGCACCACGTCATGGAAGTCCTTCAGCTTGAACTTCGGCCCCAGCGCCTTCTCGGCCTTGGCGCGCAGCTCGAGGATCTTCATCTGGCCCATCTTGTACCCAAGCGCCTGGCCAGGCCACGCGATGTAGCGGTCTGTTTCGGCCTGAATGTTGGTCTCGTCGATCGCGGAGTGCTCATGGAAGAAGTCGATCATCTGCTGGCGCGTCCAGTGCTGCGAGTGAACGCCCGTATCCACCACCAGCCGGATCGCCCGCCAGATGTCCGCCTCCAGACGCCCATAGTCGCTGTAGGGATCCTGGTAGAAGCCGATCTCCTTGCCGAGACGCTCGCTATAGAGCGCCCAGCCCTCGGTATAGGCCGTGTAGTAGCTCTGCTTGCGGAACTCCGGCACGCCCGTCATCTCCTGCGAGAGGGCAATCTGCAGATGGTGCCCGGGAATGCCCTCATGGTAGGCCACCGCCTCCACGCCGGCCAGCGACCGTTCCGTAGCGTTGTACAGATTCACATTCACGCGTCCGGGACGCTTGCCGTCGGGCGATCCCTGCTCGCAGTACGCCGCAGCCTGATCCTTCTCCGCATACTCCGGCACCCGCACGACCTCCAACGGAGCCTTGGGCAGCCTGCCAAACAGCTCCGGCAGCTTCGGCGCCATGCCGTTGATGTACCCGCGATACGCCGCCAGCAGGGCATCGCCGCTCGCCGGATGCAGCTTGGGATTCGCCTTCAACGCCGCACCAAACGTCTTCAGATCGCTGAAGCCCAGCTTCTTCGCGATCACCAGCATCTCGGCCTCGTCGCGCTTGACCTCATCCAGCCCTATCTGGTGAATCTCCGCCGCGCTCTTGTTCAGCGTCGTCGACTGCTTGATGCGAAAGGCATAGTAGGCGTCGCCATCCGGCAGAGCCCACGCGCCCGGATCTTTCCGGCCCGCCGGAACATACGTGTACTGGACAAACTTCGCGAAGCGCACGTACGTCGGCAGCACCGACGTCTCGATCGCGTCCATCACATCCGCTGCGATCCGCTTGCGATCCGCCTCTGCGATGCTCGCCGGGAACTTCTTCAGCGGCCCCGCAAACGGGCTCGCCTCGGCCTTCTGCATGGCAATGGACTCCACCTGCTTCTGCACTTTTTCCAGGATGTACTTCGGCGGAACCCGGCCCTCATCGATTCCCAACTGGATGTCCGTCATCACCTGCGAGAAGACCACGGGAAACTTCTTCAGACGCGTGACGTAGTCGTCGTAGTCCTTCACCGTATCGAATGGAAGCTGCGCCACCAGCATCGGCAGTGAGGTATGGATGCCGTTGAACTGGTTCACCGGCATCTCCCACTCCTTGAACCGCGCCGAGTCCTGGTCTTCGATCAGGGAGCGCAGCAACAGATCCGCTGAGAGCTTCACCTGCACCGGCAATCCGGCCGTATCGACCTCGGCCAGCCGCGCGATGAAACCCTGCTCCCGCTCATACCCGGCGTTGATTGCCTTCACCGAGTAGTCGGAAAGCTGGTCGTTGTAGCGCTTGTCACCGAGCGTCGAGGCCCACTCCGGCGCGTGCTTCATCTGGTCCTGCCAGTAATCGTCGAAGATCTTGTTCAGCGTGGCCGTGCGCGCCGCGACGGTGGTGGCCTGGGCACTCGCAAACGGAGTACCGGCGGACGCAAGCAGAACGGCAGACAAACCAACACTCGAAAACGACTTCTTCAACAGGTTCAAAGGGAGCTCCTGACACATTAGACGACTCCCCAAGTGTAACGTCCTCAGCCCGGGCCGTACCCCTGCCCCACACACGTTTCGAGCATCCGGTAGAGCGTCGACCGGCTGATCCCCAGCACCTCCGCCGCCCGCAGCTTGTTGCCCCCACAGCGCGTCAGCACGCCCAGCACATGCTGCTGCACGACATCCTCCAGGCGTTCCATGCTGCCTGCGGGATCGGGTCCATCGTTTGCCTCCAGCAGAACCGGCAGATGCGCCGCCTCCATCACCGGCGCTCCATCCGCAGTCCGTGCCGCGTCCCAAAGCGCCTTCTCCAGCTCCGCGATATCGCCCGGCCAGGTATGCGCCTTCATCCGTTCCAGGGCTTCGTCGCTCAGCGTCAACCCCGCCCCGCGCAGCACCTCCTGGATCACCGCCTCCAGATCCTCGGGCCGCGCATGCAGCGGAGGCGCCGCGATCTCCACCCCCATCAGCCTCTGCGCCAGATCCGGCCGAAACTGCCCCGTGATCCCCATCGTCCGAAGATCGCGATGCGTCGCGGCGACCACACGAATCCGCCTCCGCGCCGCCCATATCCGCAGCAAAGCCCCCTGCAACGCCGGGGGAACCTCGCCCACATCGTCCAGAAACAGCGTCCCTCCAATGGCCGGACCGCCAACAGCCTCGAGCACCGCCCGCCCATCCTCGCGGAGCATCGCTTCCGCCAGGGCCGTCGCCTCGCAGGCTACAAATTCGCCGCCCGCGCAGGGGCTGAACGCGTGCAGCATGCGCGCTATACCGACCTTTGCCGTTCCCTGCGGGCCTGTCAGCAGAGCCGTGCGGTAGTACGGCGCAATGCGTGTGATCTGCGAACGCAGCCGGGCCACCGCGGCGCTGCTGCCGGCCACCGCTGGCCCAAAACAAGCCTCGCTCTGTGCCCGCGGCCGCCGCAACGCATTGACCGGCGTCTCGTCCTCCGCGTGCCTGGAGGCCGGATCGCCAAAGCGGGAAGGGGAGTGTACGGGGCCTGTTCGGAAGGTATTCATCGCAACCTCCTTATCGGCACAATCTCCGTGAGGTTGAACGCTGCCAAACGCGGAACGGCCCGGAGAGGTCCCCTCCGGGCCGTTCTTCTCTTGCAAAGGAACATCCGAGCCGGCCAACGGAAGACCCGTCCGGCTGGACGGTCTTAGGCGGAAGCTTTCACGCAGTACGTATCGAACGCACGCGCCAGTTCCTGCGCAATCGCCGGAGCGGTCGAGGTCTCGATCGCCGAGCGCTGCATCAGGTACACGAGCTGCCCGTCGCGCAGAATCGCGATCGCCGGCGAAGTCGGCGGATGTCCGCCGAAGTAGCCGCGAGCCTTTTCGGTCGCTTCGCGGTCCTGGCCTGCAAACACCGTCACCGCGTGGTCCGGCTTGGTGCTATGCTGCATCGCCATCCGGACGCCCGGACGCATCTTGCCTGCCGCGCAACCGCAGATCGAGTTCACCACAAGCATCGTGGTCCCCGGCTGTGCCACAGCCGTATCAACCTCAGCCGCCGTACGAGCTTCGCTCACACCCGCGCGCGTCAACTCTTCGCGCATCGGAATCACCATAATCTCTGGATACATCGTTGAACCCTCCGGGGTTAATCTAGCCGTCAACAGCAATTCTACTCTGTGGCGCGTTCAGCCGCCACGTATGCAATAACCTACACCTAGATGCTCCAGATTCAGGAACAGATTCGTCTCGGCCCACACACCACCCTCCGGATAGGCGGCCCCGCCCGCTTCTACGCCGAAATCGCGACGGAAGCCGAGCTCGTCGAGGCCCTCGAATACGACGGCCCCCTCTTCATCCTAGGCGGCGGCTCCAACCTGCTGGTGCCGGATGAAGGCTTTCCAGGCCTCGTCCTGCACCTCGCCATCACCGGGCCAATCGTGACGCGGGAGAACGAAGTCGAAGTGCCCGCCGGAACCGAGTGGGACGCGTTGGTGCTGCATCTCTGCCGGCAGGGACGCAGCGGCATGGAATGCCTCGCCGGCATCCCCGGCCTCGTCGGCGGCGCCCCCATCCAGAACATCGGTGCCTACGGCCAGGAAGCTGCCGAGACCATCCACTCCGTCCGCGCCTACGACCGCGAGAGCAAGAAGTTCGTCACCCTTCCGCGCGAAGCCTGCCGCTTCGCCTACCGTTCCAGCCTCTTCAACACCACGGCCCGCAATCGCTACATCGTCACGCAGGTCACGTTCGCCCTCGACCCCGAAGTGAAGCCCAATCTCACCTATGCCGACCTCCGCAAGCACTTCGGCCCCGACGCCACGCCGGCCCCGCTTGAGGTCTACCACGCCGTCCGCGCGATCCGCGCCGCCAAGGGCATGCTCCTCGTCGAAGGCGACCCCGACTGCCGCAGCGCGGGCAGCTTCTTCAAGAACCCGGTCGTCCCCCCGTTCGCACTCGCTCCCATCGCCGCTGCGCTTGCCATCCCGGAAGAAAGGATCCCCCGCTACCCGGCCTCCGGCGGCAACCTCAAGCTCCCCGCCGCGTGGCTCCTCGATCAGGCCGGCTTCCACAAGTCCTTTGCGCTGGGAGAAGCGGGTATCTCCTCGAAACACACCCTCGCGCTCATCAACCGTGGCCACGCTACGTATGCCGATATCGCCGCCCTCCGCGCCCTCATCGTCGAAACCGTCGCGACCCGCTTTGGCATCACTCTGGAACAAGAGCCTGTCGAGCCCCACGTCTAGGTCATTCCTCCTACCACCGGTTTTTCGAACGCGCCTCGAAGATGAGACCATCTCCGAGTAGCCCCAACACAGGAGACACACGATGAAGAAGTTCGCCCTCTCGCTCGCCGTCCTGGCCCTCGCCACCGCCGCCCCCGCTTTCGCCCAGAACAAGGCCATCGGCTTTACCCCGGGCGCGCCCTTCAGCGAGGGCTACATCGCCGGCAAGACCCTCTACGTCGCCGGCCAGCAGGGCCCCGACGCCAACGGCAAGGTCACCGGCACCGACATCGCCTTCCAGACCGAGAGCACCATCAAGCGCATCCAGAAGACCGTCGAGCAGGCCGGCTTCAAGATGACCGACATCGTCTCGGTTACGGTTTACGTTACGGACCTCGCTGACGTGCCCGCCATGAACGAGGTGTACAAGAAGCTGATGCCGAACCCGAAGCCCGCGCGCGCCACCGTCAAGGTTGCCGGCCTCATCGGCGATGCCAAGATCGAGATCTCCGCCATCGCCGTCAAGCAGTAGCCGCCGTTCCGGTCCTCCCGTGAGTCGGCGGGGAAATTCCAAGCCGACCAACGGGAGGCACACGCGAAGCCCAATATGCGTCACGAAGTGACCGCCCCGCGCGCAGCGGGTTCGTCCGGCAGGAGAGGTTGTTAGCCTTTCAATAGACGCATCAGCCTCGCCCGCTCTTCGCCCAGCACCTCGGACGCCGGTCCCTGCGCGACGATCCGCCCGTCCTCCATCCGAATCACCTCAGCTCCCGACGCGAATACCTCGCCCACATCGTGCGTCACGTGCAGGACGGGCGTCTGGTGCGCGATCGGCCACCCCTTCAGGTCGGCCATCAACGCACTGCGCAGGCCCGCATCAAGCGCATTGAATGGCTCATCGAGGAGCAGTGCCCGCCCTTCCTCAGCCGCCAGGCACTGCGCCAGAGCCACACGCTGCCTCTCGCCACCGGAGAGCTCGGACGGCATCTTTGATTCCATCTCCGTCACGCGACACAGCGCCAGCACCTCGCGCACAAGACGAGTCCTGTAAGTCGACGAGTCGGACCCTTTTACCGCCATCATGTCCAGCGGCTTCAAGCCGTAGAAGACGTTGCGCGCCACATTCCAGTGCGGAAGCAGAGGAGCCTGCTGCGCCACCAGTCGAACCTTCCTCTGCCATGTGGGCACGTCAATGCCGACGTCGGAGTCCAGCAATACGTCCGAGCCACCGCTGACGATGCGCCCCCAATCGGGCCGTTCCAGCCCCGCGATCACGCGCAGCACCGTGCTCTTGCCGGCGCCCGAGGGAGCGAACAGGATCGTCCACGGGCTGGTCAGCGAAAACTCGATCTCGAGCGCAAGCCCGCCGATCCGGTGCCGGAACGATACATCCAGCCGGGGGCCGTTCCACACGGTCTCAGACAAGGGCGCGCCCCCTTCGATCCTGCCTGCCATAGAGCATGGCAAGGGCCGCGAACGCGACCAGCAGAAGCACAAGCGCCGTGCGGTTCGCCTCGCTGTATCGGCCGTCCTGCACCTGGTCGTAGAGCGCAATCGACATGGTTCTTGTCGCCCCGGGAATGTTGCCGCCCAGCATCAGCACCACGCCAAACTCACCCACCGTATGGGTAAAGGCAAGCACGGCGGCGGTCAACACGGAGCGCTTCGCGAGCGGATAGGTGATATCGCGGAAGACGCGGGCGGGCGGCTTGCCCAGCATGCTGGCCGTCTCGCCGAATCGCGGATCGACCGCCGCAAATCCGGCCACCATCGGCTGCACCGCAAAGGGCAGGGAATAGAGCATCGACCCCACCACCAGCCCTGAAAAACTGAACGCCAGCGGATGGCCCAGCAGCCGGATCAAGCCGCGCCCCACCGGGGTCAAAGGCCCGAGATCGACAAGAAGATAGAAACCGAGCACCGTGGGCGGAAGCACAAGCGGCAAGCCCACCAGCGCCTGCACCATCGCCCGCAGCCAGCCACCGCCGCCGGCCAGCCATCGCGCCAGCGGAATCGCGACCCACATCAGCAGCGCGGTCGTCACCGCCGCGAGCTTCGCCGTCAGTATGACCGCTTCCCAGTCCATACCAAGCAGTGTACCGAGTGTGGGTGCTACTTTTTCGTCCCCATCAGGTCGGCCATCACATTCCGATTTCCCTCTGCATCATCCCGCATCAGGATCAGGATCGCGCCCACCCGGGACGCCCCCATGTACACGGAATCGATATAGATCGAATGCGCCATGGTCTCGATCAGCCGGATCTCCTCGCCGCGCTTCAGGTCTCCCTTGGTCTGCACGGTGGACTTCAGCACCTTGCCCGATCCCTGTTCCTCTTCATAGGCCTTCGCCAACTCATCGAGGTGCGGCGTCATGCCCATTGAGATCCGCACCATGCGAAACCGCGTCTCTCCCGGGTCTGTGACCAGAAGAATGTTGTCCGTGCTGTACGTTCCCTTGCCCGTTCCCATGGCCAGCTTCACGCTGCCGCAGCGGAACTTCGACATGTCGTCGAAGAAAAGGGCCTTGCCCTTCATCCCCAGGTAGTCGTTGTTGTCGTACTTGTCCTGGTTGTAGTTCTTGAAGGTGGTGGAGGGCTTCTCGATTCCTTTGAAGTCGCAGACGTCCGTCCGCGCGTCGAGCGAGCCATCCTGCGCGGGGTCCACCGCGTCCGAAACCGCCGTTGTCGCCGCCTTCTGCGTCTCGCTCGACGCCACCGGACTCGTCGTGGTCGCGGTCTCTTCCATCACGGGCTGCTCCGTAGCTCCCTTTGCCTTGCAACCCAGTAGCACTACGGCCAGGAACGTTGAAATGACGGCATATCTCAAATGCATTCTTAACGCTCTCCTCGTGAAAGTTAGTGCGTGTCCACTGGTTCCAGCCCAAAGTCTTTCAACTTATCCTGGACCTCGCTTGATCGCACCCAGTCGAGAAACGCCGTGGCCTCCGCCTTATGCTCGGCATTCTTCATCACCACGCCGTACTGCAGAATCTCCGGATACGCCTTGGGCACCAGCACATAGTTCCCGATCTCCTTCATCTGCGGCGAACTCGCCAGGGTCAGCGAGACAAACCCCATCTGCGCATTGCCCGACACCACAAATTGAGCCGTCTGCGCCACATTCGGTGCCGACACCAGCTTCGGCCCCACGGCTTTCATCAAATCCAGCTTGTTCATCGCGGCATATGCTGCCCGCCCGAACGGTGCCTGAAACTGGTCCGCGACCGCCACCTTCGTTACCTTCGAATCGGTCAGCGCCTCCATATGCAGCGGGTTGAATCCTGAATCCTTCCGCGTAAACAGCACCAGCGTCCCCTTGGCGTAGCGCAACGGAGCCGGTGTCGCCGCCAACCCAGCCGCCACAACCTTCTCCGGAAAGACGAAATCCGCGCCGAGAAACACATCGAACGGAGCGCCATTCACGATCTGTTCCGCCAGCGTCGCAGAAGACCCGAACGACACCGAAAGCTTCACACCTGTTTTCTTTTCATACGCATAGGCGAACGCGGGCATCACCGGCTGCAGGTCGCTCGCCGCCGCAACTTTGATGGTGGTCTGCGCGAAAATTTGTCCCGAAAAAAGCCCGGCAAACAGGACAAATGCCCCAGCGAGCCTTGGAACACGCAGCCCGGTACGGTAACCTAGACAGAAAGAGATCAGGCGAGAATATGAGTTCAGCACACCAGTTACGATGCACAGACTGCGGCGATCGGATACCCGGCGCAAGCGCAGCCAGCGATTTCCGCTGCCTCCTTTGTGGCGGCTTGTATGAAGTGGTTTATCCGTGGTCACCCGGCAACTCCTCTTCCGATCTTACCGACGCGGCGGCAGCCCGTCTTCCGAACCCATCGGCCCTCCGCTACCTCTGGGCAGAGCGCCGCACGTCCACGATGGCCATCGATCAGTCGGGCGTCTGGCGCTTCCGCGACGTCTTCCCCATCCTCGACGACGCCAACAAGGCCGTCACCCTCCGCGAGGGCAACACGCCCCTCTACGACCTGCCGCGCAACGCCAAGGCCCTTGGTCTCGACTTCCTGCTCGCCAAGCACCAGGGCATGAACCCCACCGGCTCCTTCAAGGATTGCGGCATGACCTCCGCCCTCTCCGTCGCCCGCGAACGCGGCTTCGAGTGGGTCGCCTGCGCGTCAACGGGGAATACGAGCGCCGCGATGGCAGCCTATGCCGCCCGTGCGGGGCTTCGTTCGATTGTTTTCATCCCCGAAGGCAAAATCGCCTGGGGCAAGCTCTCCCAGTCCATGGACTACGGTGCCCTCACCGTCCAGCTCCGCACTGACTTCGACGGCTGCGTGCGCGTCCTCACCGACCTCGTCAAGCGCTTCCCCATCTACCTCCTCAACTCCGTGAACCCCTACCGCCTCGAAGGCCAGAAGACCCCCGCCTTCGAGATCGCCGAGCAGCTCGACTGGCAGGTCCCCGAGCACATCGTCGTCCCCGGCGGCAACCTCGCCAACTCCGCCGCGCTCGGCAAGGGCTTCCTCGAGATGCACCACCTCGGCCTCATCAACAAGGTTCCCGTCATCTCCGTCATCCAGGCCCAGGGCGCCAACCCCCTCTACCGCTGGTTTACCGACTCCAACCGCATCATGAAGCCGGTCGAAGCCAACACCCGCGCCACCGCCATCCGCATCGGCAATCCCGCAAGCTGGCGCAAGTCCGCCGCCATCATCGAGAAGCTCGGCGGTTGGTGCGAGCAGGTCTCCGAGCAGGAGATCGCCCTCGCCAAGGCCCAGATCGGCGCTGAAGGCATCGGCTGCGAGCCCGCCTCCGCGGTCACCCTGGCCGGCCTCAAGAAGCTTGTCGCCGCCGGCCGCGTCCAGCCCGAGGAGCGCGTCGTCCTCATCCTCACCGGCCACACCTTGAAGGACTCCGCCTACACCATCGACTATCACCGCGACGAGCTCTTCACCGACGCCGAGCGCGCGCAGCTCAGCCCGGAACAGGCCGCCGAACACGCCGCCCTGCGCAAGCCGCCCATCGTCCTCGACCCGGACACCGACACCGTTATCCGCACCCTCGAAGCCCATATGGCCCTGCAGCCCGCATAAACCGGCCAGCTCCATCCAGACAGGTGCTCCATCCTTTCGGCTGTATCGAAAGGGTGGGGTATTGAGCGGAGCGAGACCGCTTTTCTCTCCTTGATAAAGAAGGTCCATGTCCAAGCCCCTCCATCTCCGCCTCCCCGCCACCTCCGCTAACCTGGGCCCCGGCTTCGACGCACTCGGCCTCGCCATGGCCCTCTACCTTGAGATCGAAGCCACCGAAGCGGCGCCTGAAACCGGGAAAGACACCATCACCGCCACCGGTCGCAACCCTGAGCTCACCGCCGACGCCGAGCGCAGCCTCATCTTCACCACCTACCGCGAGGTTCTCGCGGCGCAGGGAATCGCGGCCCCCAAACTCCACCTGAAGCTTAAGAACGGAATCCCCCTCGGCATGGGCTGCGGGTCTTCGGCTGCCGCTCTGCTGGCTGGGGTGCATCTCGCCAACCACTTCGGCGATCTCAACTGGACGCCGCACCAGGTCATGACCGAGGCTTGCCTGCGCGAAGGGCACCCCGATAACGTAGCCGCCTGCGCGCTTGGCGGCATGACCGCCTCCAGCCAGCAGGGAAGCGAGATCCTCACCGCCACCCTCGGCCTCGCCCTGCCGTGGCGTCTTCTCCTCGCCCTCCCGAGCGCCTCCCTGGCCACCGAGAAAGCCCGCGCTCTGCTCCCCGATACCTACTCCCGCTCCGATGCCGTGGCCAATATCCAGCGCTCCTCGCTCCTCGTTGCCGCCTTTGCTCTCAACCGTCCCGACCTCCTCAACACGGCAATGCAGGATCGCATCCACCAGCCCTATCGCTCCGAGGCCTGCCCTCTGTTACCCCGATTAGCCCATTTGGGGGGTGTTCCAGGCGTCTATGGAGTCGCCCTCAGCGGTGCCGGTCCATCCGTTCTCCTCATCGTCGATCCGGCATGCCCTTTGGAATCAATAGAGTCCGCCGTCCGCTCTGCCGCCAACGACCCCAGCATGGAACTTCTTGTGACGGTCATCGCCGGACCGGCTGAAGTAACCGTTTAGTCACCTTGTAACCGTGTTACTTAAGAGCACTTTACATTGGGGTCAACATATCTTACAGTTCTCTTCGTGGACAGTTCTGGGGAGGACTGCTACGCCGCCCGTTGATCTCCAATGAGAGGTCCGGGCGTTCTCCTTTTAAGCGGGGACTGATCTCCGACCTTGGAAGTGTCCGGATTTGAACCCACAGCATCCCGAATAGCATCTATTATCAGGAAGGCAATTAGGCTGCCCGCCCAAATGGGTCCGCAGCAGGAGGAATCAGAAAATGGCAGGACAGTTCGTCACCGAAGTCAGCGATGCGACCTTTCAAAAAGAGGTTCTGGAGTCCACTCAGCCCGTTCTCGTCGATTTTTGGGCGGCATGGTGCGGCCCCTGTCGCGCTCTTGCGCCCGTCGTCGATGCGGTGGCCACGCAGTATGAGGGCAAGATCCGCGTCATGAAGATGGACGTCGACGCCAACACGGCCACGCCTGGGCGCTACGGCATCCGCGGCATTCCCGCGCTGCTCCTCTTCAAGAACGGCCAGCTCGCCGACAACATCGTGGGCTTCGTCCCCAAGGACACCATCGACAAGGCTGTCGAGAAGGCACTCGCCTAAGCATCAAGCTTCAAGAAAACGCCCGGTCCGCCTCAGCGCAGACCGGGCGTTTTACGTTTCCGGGTGAATTTCGTACTATCGCTGCCATGGCCGTCTTGTTCGAGTGGGATCCAGCAAAGGCAGAGTCCAACCGGCGGAAGCATGGCGTGACCTTCGAAGAAGCGACGACCGTCTTCTACGACCCCTGTCGTCTACTCTTGCGGACGATCAGCACTCTTTCGATGAAGTGCGGATGATCACGATTGGCTTATCGGATCGCGACCGCCTCCTCTTCGTCGTTTACACTGAATTCGAATCAGTCGTCCGTCTCATTGGAGCCCGTGTCGCCACCGCGTGCGAGAGAAAACAAGATGAAGACCTCCACTGAACTCGATCCTCTCGCTCCCAGACCGAACCTCGACTTCAGCAAGGGTGAGCGTGGCCGCCATATCGAGCGTCTGAAGCAGGGAAGCAATGTCGTCATGATCGCACCTGACTTGCTCGATGCTTTTCCAGACGCTGAGTCGGTGAACGCCGCGCTACGTTCGCTGAAAGAGATTGCTGCCCGATCCGCGCACCCACCAACGAGCTAACCCAAAAGCGTCCTACGCGGGCGGCGGGCGTTCACACGCCTTTTTACAGCTTCGCGTGGCCCTTCCGCTAGTCGAGAACAAAATCCCACGCCGACTAACGGAAGGCCCGCACGATTTCGCAGCGCCACGACCGGTATACAAGTCACGCAGTGGCCGCCGCCCGCGCAGGGCGCCCGTCCGTTAGGACACGGGTGGTAAACTGGCGATTCATGCTGGAATGGATGCTCTTCCGCGCGATCATGGTGGCCTTCTTCATCCTGGCCAACAGCTTCTTCGTGGCTGCTGAGTTTGCGCTCATCAGCATCCGCGAAACACGCCTCGACCAACTCATCGCCGCGGGACGCCCCGGCGCCCGCACTGCCCTCCTGCTCAAACGCAACATCGACGACTTCCTGCCCGCCGTGCAGTTCGGCGTCACCCTGGCTGCGCTGGCGCTCGGCTGGATCGGTGAGCCCGCCGTCGCCGACCTTATCCTCGCTCTCGCCGCCCGCGGACTCCACCATCTCCCGCCCCACGCCGTCCTCTACGCGCACGGTCTCGCAGTCGTCATTGCCTTCGCCGTCATCACGTACTTCGAAGTGCTCCTCGGCGAACTCGTCCCCAAATCACTGGCTCTCCAGCGCACGGAACGCATCGTCCTCGCCGTCGCCGGCCCCATGGACGTCTTCATCCGCATGACCCGCCCCGCCGTCCGCCTCATGAACGCCTCTGCGGGAGCCGTTCTCCACCTCTTCAACGCGCCGCTGTCCGGCGAGGGCCCCGTCCACTCGCCCGAGGAGCTCAAACTCATCGCGACCTCGACCCGCCGCATGGGCCTTCTCCCCGAGTTCCAGGAAAAGATCATCCATCGCGCCATCGAGCTCTCGCACGTGACGGTCCGCGAAATCATGACGCCCCGCGGCAAGATCTTCTCCCTCCCCGCCGACCTCCCCGTCGAGCGAGCCAGCGCCCGCATCATTGAAGAGCAGCACAGCCGCATCCCCGTCTACGAGTCCACCATCGCCGGCCGGCACAAGTCACGCCACGCCGATACCGACCAGATCATCGGCATCGTCTACTCCAAGGACATCTCGCGCCTCATGCACTTCCGGTCGGTCGCGCTGTCGCTGGGCAGCTCCGGAGACTCCGGCCTCACCCTCCGCCAGGTCATGCGCGAACCCTTCTTCGTCCCCGAGACCAAGCTGGCAGTCGAGCTCCTCCAGGACTTCCAGATTCGCCGACGCCAGATAGCCGTCGTCGTCGACGAGTTCGGGTCGACAGTCGGCCTCGTCACCGCCGAAGACGCCCTCGAGCAGATCGTCGGCGAACTCGAAGACGAGTTCGACATCGCTTCTCGCCCCACCCTCACCAGCGCGACTGGTGTCATGACCCTTGATGGCTCGGCAACCCTACGCGACCTGAACACCCAGCTCCAGTGGAACTTCCCTCGCGAGGCCGGCGTCGAGACCCTGGCCGGCTTCCTGCTGGCGCAGCTTGGCCACATCCCTCACACCGGCGAGAGCATCACCTTCGAGCAGCGCCGCTACACCGTAGCCGAGATGGCCGGCCGCCGCATCAGCCGCGTCCAGGTCGAGCGCCTCGACAACCCCCTCTCGGACGGCCAGCCCCTCTCCGCCGAAGCCGCCAGCGAGGTCGGCCCTTAATGCTCGCAACTGACAACATAGAACTGACAACTTAGAACTTGATGACCATGCCCAAGCCCCTCCGCCGCGTCCTCCTCACCCTCCCCGTCCTCTGGGTCGTGGTCACGGTCGTCTTCCTCCTCATCCATCTCGTCCCCGGAGACCCCATCGTCCAGATGCTCGGCGAGGGCGCGACCGCCACCGACATCGACACCCTCCGCCACGCCTATCACCTCGACCTTCCCCTCCACACCCAGTACTTCGAGTACCTCACCGGCGTCCTCCACGCGAACTTCGGCACCTCCCTGCGCCTTCACGACACGGTCCTGAGCCTCATCCTCCAGCGCTACCCCTACACGCTCGCCCTGACGCTCTCAGCGCTCATCCTAGGCCTCACCCTCGCGATCCCCGCCGGCATCCTCTCGGCCCTCCACCGCGATCGCTGGCAGGACCGTACGGCAGGCGTCGTCTCCCTCGTCGGCCTGTCCTTCCCCAACTTCGCCCTCGGCCCCATCCTCATCCTCATCTTCTCCATCAAGTTCGGCTGGCTCCCCGTCTCGGGAGCAGGCACCGATACCCAGACCTTCCTCCTCCACCTCATCCTGCCAGCCTTCACCCTCGGCCTCGGACTCGCCGCGATCCTCACCCGCATGGTCCGCACCGCCATGCTCGAAGAGCTCAGCCAGGACTACATCCGCACCGCCCGTGCCAAAGGCCTCACGGAAAACCAGGTCGTCTACCGCCACGCCCTCCGCAACGCGTTGATCCCGATCCTCACGGTAGTAGGCCTGCAATTCGGGTCGTTGCTCGCAGGTGCGATCGTGACGGAAACCATCTTCAGTTGGCCCGGCATAGGCCGCCTCACGCTCTCCGCCATCTCCAATCGCGACTACGCACTGGTCCAGGGCTGCATCCTCGCGGTGGGCCTCACCTACGTGGCGGTCAACCTCTTGACCGATGTCGCCTACACCATCGCCAACCCCCGCATGCGCACCTGACTCGCCACCAATCCGGGTGCCCCACATCTCGCTTCTGCGATGTGGGTATGCCGCCTCAACCGCCCCAAAGGCATCCATCGAGAATCAACCATGCATAAACTAGCCGCCGCTCTCCTGTTGACCACCGCCCTCCACGCGCAGCAACGCACCGTCCACGACACCCAGGACCACCTCACCTTCCAGATCCCCTCCACCTGGTCTCTCGCCACCCACGACAGGGAACTCAGCACCTTCCACCACGAAGCCCGCACCGCCCCCGCCAGCACTCGCCTCCACTACGTAGCCGCCATCGCTGAGAACCCCTACCCGGCCAGCAACTTCTCCGGAGCCCACTTCTACGTCAGCGTCACCCCCGCTCAGACCGCCGATCAGTGCTCCGCGCAGGCCACCAAAGCCCCCAAAGACGAGCCCCACCACTACCTGCCGATCGCCGTCCCCCTCAATACCTCCATCGCCTCCATCGACGGCCACCCCGTCGCCCACGGACACGACGACTCCGGCCGCGTCTGCACCGAGTACCGCGACGAGATCTACACCACGCGCGTCCGCAACACGTGCCTCCGCTTCGACCTTGCCATGAACAACTTCTGCGGCGGGGAAGTCAGCGGCGTCCGCGACATGACGCCCGCCGAGATCGTCGACATGCGCACCCGGCTCGAAGCCATCCTGCAGTCCGTGAAGTTCGACCGCTAAACGGCAAAAGCCCCACCTCCGAAGAGATGGGGCCTCACCAGGCGCGCTCTAGACCAGCGAATCCTTCACCAGATCCCAAGTCCGCCGAATCCCATCCTCAAGCCCAACGGAGTACTTCCACCCAAGCCCATTCAGCTTGGTGACATCCATCAGCTTCCGCGGCGTCCCATCCGGCTTGGTCGTATCGAATACGAGCTCACCCTCGAACCCGATTACCCGCCCGACCGTCTCGGCAAGCTCCCGAATCGTGACATCCTCGCCCGTCCCGATGTTGATCAGCGGCGGTTCCGTCTCGCTCAGCAGCGTGCCATACGTGCCTTCGTCCAGATTCATCAAAAACACCACCGCCTGCGCCAGGTCGTCCGAGTACAGCAACTCCCGCTTCGGCGTCCCCGTGCCCCACACCACCAGCTCCTTCGCGCCCGTAGCCTTGGCCACAGCCGTCTTGCGAATCAGCGCAGGCAGCACATGCGAGTTGTTCAGGTCGAAGTTATCCCCGGGTCCGTAAAGGTTGGTCGGCATCGCCGCCAGATACTTCGTCCCATACTGCCGGTTGTAGCTCCAGCACATCTCGATCCCGGCGATCTTCGCCAGCGCATACGGCCTGTTCGTAGGCTCCAGAGGCCCGGTCAGCAGGCAGCTCTCCGGCATCGGCTGCGGCGCCATCTTCGGATAGATACAGGACGACCCCAGGAACAGCAGCCGATCCACCCCGTTTGTATACGAAGCCTCGATGATGTTGTTCTGGATATCCAGGTTGTCCCGGATAAAGTCCGCGGGATACGTATTGTTGGCGAGAATCCCCCCCACCTTGGCCGCCGCGAGCACCACAAAGTCCGGCTTCTCCGCGGCAAAGAACGCGCTGACCGCCTCCGACTCCAGCAGATCCAGCTCCGCATGCGTCCGCGTCACGAGGTTCGTATACCCCAGCCGCGTCAACTCCCGCACAATCGCCGAACCCACTAACCCGCGATGCCCGGCCACATAAATCCGGGCATCGCTCTTCATATAGCCCATGGTTTAGGTCTCCCGCACGTTGTAAGCATCGAACCCATGCTGGATCGCCAGTGCATCCCGCTGCGCCGATTTCAGGTCCGACTCCACCATCTCCTTCACCAACTGCGAGAACGGAGTCCGCGGCGTCCAGCCCAGTACCCGCTTCGCCTTCGAGGGATCGCCCAGCAGCGTCTCTACCTCGGTCGGCCGGAAGTACCGCGGATCGACGGCCACCACCACATTGCCATCCTTGTCCACTGCCTTTTCGTCGACGCCCGTGCCCGACCACGTCAGCTCCAGCTCCAGCAGAGCCGCGCAGCGCTGCACAAACTCCCGCACGCTGTACTGCTCGCCGGTTGCGATCACGAAGTCCTGCGGCTCGTCCTGCTGCAGCATCATCCACTGCATCTCGACGTAGTCCCGTGCATGTCCCCAATCGCGCTTCGCATCCATATTGCCCAGGAACAGCGACTTCTGCAGACCGACCTTGATGCGCGCCAGCCCACGTGTAATCTTTCTGGTTACAAATGTCTCGCCGCGCAGCGGGCTCTCATGGTTGAACAGGATGCCGTTGCACGCAAAGATCCCATACGCCTCGCGATAGTTCACGCAGATCCAGAACGCATACATCTTCGCCACCGCATACGGGCTGCGCGGATAGAAAGGAGTCGTCTCCTTCTGCGGAATCTCCTGCACCAGCCCATACAGCTCCGACGTCGAAGCCTGGTAGAACTTCGTCTTCTTCTCGAGACCAAGAATCCGGATCGCTTCCAGCAAACGCAGAGGGCCCATCGCGTCGGCGTCCGCCGTGTACTCCGGCTGCTCGAACGACACCTGCACATGCGACTGCGCGCCCAGGTTATAGATCTCGTCCGGCTGCACCTTCTGCACAATGTGGATCAGCGACGACGAATCCGTCAGGTCGCCATAGTGCAGAATCAGCTTCGGGTGCGGGTTATGCGGATCCTCGTACAGGTGGTCGATACGCGCCGTATTGAACAGCGACGACCGCCTCTTGATGCCATGCACCTCATAGCCTTTTTCAAGAAGCAGCTCTGCCAGATATGCACCATCCTGGCCCGTAATGCCTGTAATCAGGGCTTTCTTCAACGCGTTGCCTCCATAAAGTTCAAACGTCAGTCAAAAGAGTCCAAAGGGGAACAGACTCAGTTTACGTCACATCGCTCGCGCGCCGTGTCTGTAACAAAGGCCTCCGCGCCAGTGTCAGCAAATCCCGCTCAAACCGGCCCAATACCTCATCGCGGCCAAGGTGCTTCACGGCATACCGTCTCGCCGCCGCACCAAGCCTCGCGCGCAACTCCGGCTCCGCGATCAGCTTACCCACCGCTTCATACAGCGTCGCCGGGTCCTCCGCCTTCACCACCAGCCCGCACGCTTCGATGCCGGCGACGGGGTCTCCGCCCACCACATGCGCCACCTGGGTTCCCAACTCGGCCGTCGCCACAATCGGCTTCCCACTCGAGAGCATGCCGGTCAGCTTCGAAGGCATCACCAGGTCCGCTGCGCCGCCCCTCTGTGGCATCAGGTGAATATCCGCGCAGTTCAGCAGATCGTTCAGCCGCGCAAATGGCTGAAGCGGCAGCATCGTCACATTCTTCCGGTGCGCGACCAGCGTCTCCAGTTGCGGACGGAACGCCCCATCCCCGCAGAACAGGAAATGGACCGAATCGTCGTTCTCAAACGTCTCCGCCAGCGGAGCCAGCAGCTCCAGACCCTGTTTCGCGCCCATATTGCCGGAGTAAAGAAGAATCGTCTTCCCCTCCAGCCCCAGCTCCACACGAAACGAGTTTGGAGTCGACGCCTCCTGCGGATGAATCGCGTCCACATCTACCCAGTTCGGAAACAGGCAGGTCTTTTCGACGGGAACGCCCTTCGCCACCGATCGCTCCAGCATCTTTCGCGAGATGCTCGAAACCCGCGTAAACGCCTCCGTAAACACCTTCTCCAGCCACAGCGCGAACGTGTGGATCGGACCGTCCTTGGGCAACAGCCCCAGTTCGAACGCCGCGTCCACCTCAAAGTCCTGCACATGCAGCCAGCTCGCCGAAGAACAGACATTGGCGATAAAAAGAGCCAGCGGAGCGCCGAAAAACGTAGGCTCGACCGTCCACACCACCTCCGGCTGCCACACCACCTGGCGCAGCATCACCGGCAGACTGCCCAGCATGAACGAGAAAAGATGCAGCACGCGCTTCGGACCGTTCGGCTTCTCCGGCACATACAGCGGAGTCCGGTACACCGTCGGAACATTTGGGTCGTTCTTGCCTTCCACATGGAAGGACTGCCCACGATACTCGTCCCACACCCGCCACGCCGGATAGTACGGGGGAGCCGTGACAACACGCACGTCATGACCCCGGGAGGCCAGCCACGTCGCCATCTCGCCCGTGTACTTGCCAATGCCCGTGAGCTCAGGCGAATAATTCAGCCCGTAGACGAGGATGCGGAGTCGTTCTGGCGCTTGGGAGGTCAGAGAGTTCCTTTCAAAATCGTTAGAGGCCGTCTTCCCATTCTAACGTCGGGAAGCTTGCATCCGCGAGTACAAACGAGCGATGCTCATCATGTGCCTGAAAAACAAACAAATCGAGGCTGGTTCACCCAGATTTCATTCCGCATCCGCACCCAGCCCCTCGCTGCGATCGGCGTCATCCTGCTTCTCGGCTTCATCCTCTGCGCAGTCTTCGCTCCATGGCTCGCCCCCCAGGATCCCGCCCAACTTGACCTCCCTGGCCGCCTCACCTCACCCAGCCACGCCCACTGGTTCGGAACGGACGAGCTTGGCCGCGATATTCTTTCGCGTTCTATCTATGGTGCGAGAATCTCCATGATCGTTGCCGTGTCGGTGGTAACTTTTTCGTTAATGCTTGGCCTCGTCGCCGGTGGCCTCTCCGGTTTCTACGGCGGTATCACCGATACCATCCTCAACGTCTACGTCTCGAACGCCTTCCTCGCGCTTCCCGGCATCCTGATTGCTATCGCCTTCGTGGCGTTCCTGGGGCCCGGCCTTCTCAATCTCATCCTCGCCCTCTCCATCTCCGGATGGGTCGGTTACGCACGTCTCGTGCGCGCTCAGGTCATGGCCGTCAAGGAAAAGGAGTTTGTAGAAGCCGCCCGCGCCCTCGGAGCCTCCGACCTCCGCATCCTCACCCGTCACATCCTGCCCAACATCCTTCAGCCCCTCATCGTGCAGGCGGCCATCGGCATGGCGGGAGCCGTCCTCGCCGAAGCGACGCTCAGCTTCCTGGGCCTCGGTATCCCGGCTCCCGCCGCCAGTTGGGGAGCCATGCTCAACGACGGCCGCTCCCACCTCTTCGAATCCCCCCACCTGGTCTTCTTCCCGGCCATGGCGGTCATGCTCTCCGTCCTGTCCTTCAACTTCATCGGAGACGCCCTCCGGGACTTCCTCGACCCTCGCACCCGTCTCTCCGTAGGAATGTAGAACCATGCAGATTGGCATCCTCTCCGACACCCATGGCCTCCTCCGCCCCGAGACCCTCGAAGCCCTCAAGGGAAGCGAACACATCCTCCACGCCGGAGACGTAGGCAACATCGAAATCCTCGAAGCCCTGAGGCAGATCGCTCCCGTCACGGCCATCCGAGGCAACATCGACGTCTACGGACCCTGTGCCGAGCTGCCCGCAACCGAGGCCATTGAGCTCGACGGTCACCTCTTCTACCTCATCCACTCCTTGCCGGACCTCGACATCAACCCCAGACAAGCCGGAGTCTCCTGCGTCGTCACCGGGCACTCTCACAAGCCGGTCTTCGAGCAGCAGGAAGGAGTCCTCTATCTCAACCCGGGCTCCGCCGGCCCCCGGCGCTTCGGCCTGCCCGTCACCCTGGCGCGCCTCCAGATCGCGGCAACCCTGACCCCCGAACTCATCACTCTCCTCTAGACCCGCCATGCGGTCGACCCAAAGAGAAGTCGAAAAGTCCGTTTTTGTCTCCATCTTCGCTTTGAGGGTTGTCATAGTCGTTTGGGCGATAATCGAATCGAAAACAGACCACTTTTGCGAACGCGCACTTTTCCATCGTTTTGCCACAAAAACCATGCAGAAAACCACGTTTTACCGGTCCAAACGTTCCTGGTGAAACATGGGGAATTGAGCCTCTCCCTCTCGTAACTCTTTTAGAAGACCATGCATAGCCGGTTGACCATGAATTGTGCTTTTCATACCACTTCTAACCCGGGAGGTTCGACCAAATCCCGCATCTGACCATGGAGACTGTCGCAATAAATCGGGGTTCGACCCATCATGAAGTTCCGCAGCCGCCAGCTCGTGCTTGCCCTTCTCGCGGTCGCAACCATCGCCCGCGCCCAGTCGAACGTAGCCGAGCAGTATCTGGTTGCAGCCGCAAATCAGGAGCGTGCCGCGGAGGGAATCGCCCCGCTCGCCGTCGATCCGGCCCTCAGCGCCGCGGCCCTCGACCACGTCCGTCTCATGACCCAGCGCCAGGACATCTCTCACCAGTTTCCCGGAGAATTGGGTCTTTTCCCCCGCATCCAGACCTACAGCCAGGCCTTTGACGCTGTCGCCGAAAACGTCGCCTACGCCCCCACCGTGGAGCGCCTGCACACCGGCTGGATGAACTCTCCGGGCCATCGCGCCAACCTCCTCAACCCGAACTACAACGTCATCGGCGTAGCCGTCCTCATCAACGGTCGCGAGATCTACGCTGTCCAGGACTTCGGCCATCGCTCGGGACCCACCCCACCCCAAAGCATCGAATCCCAAGCCGCTGAACCGGGAACGGATCCACAGCTGGAATCGCAACCTTCGAGGAATCAATCAGTTGCGGCTGCCGCGATAGCTCCCGAGGCGCTTCTGCTCTTCAAAGCCGCCAACCGCGAGCGCGCCCAGCAACACGCCCCCCAGCTCCGTTGGGATCCCTCCCTGGAGCAGGCCGCCGCCTTCCACGCCGCCCAGATGGCCCAGCGCGGGACCATCTCCCACCAGTTTCCCGGCGAACCCGACCTCTCCACCCGAGGAGCCAGCGCCGGGGTCCACTTCTCCCTCATCTCCGAAAACGTAGCCGAAGCTCCTACCGCACAGCGCGTTCACGCCGCCTGGATGCAGTCGGCAGGGCATCGCACGAATATCCTCGACCCCAACGTCGACGCCATCGGGATCGCCGTCGTCGTCCGCAACGGCCAGCGCTTCGCTGTGCAGGACTTCGCACGTACCACCCAGAACCTGACGCTGGAGCAGCAGGAAGCCAACGTGGGAGCGCTTCTGGACAACGCCGGCTTGAGCCTCATCCCCGACAATCGCGACGCGCGCGCCACCTGCGCCACCAGCTCCGGGTTCAAGGGCCAGAATCAACCGGGCTTCATCATGCGTTACACCACGGCCAGCCTGGATGTCCTGCCCGACCAGCTCGCCCCGCACCTCAAGGCTGGCCGCTACCACCAAGCCTCCATCGGGGCCTGTGCCCAGAACGGCAAAGGCCCCTTTAGCACCTATCGCATCGCGATCCTGCTGTACCCCTAGGCGGGGACGGCGACGCCGGCCGTGGCCAGCTCTTCCTTCGAGGCCGGCTGCGTCGGCTCCATCTGCAGCAAATCGTTAAAACGATTGAAGTAATTGAAGAGCCCGATGGCCGCCATCAGCTCGACGACCTCACCCTCCGAAAAGAAGCTCCGCAGCCGTGCGAAGTCCGCGTCGGTGTAGCCATGCGCATCGAGCGTCATCACCTCGGCCAGATGGATCGCAACCTTCTCCCGTTCCGTGAACTCGCCCGTCCCGGGCTGGTCCAGCGCCGCCAGTTGCGCCTCCGACCACCCCAGCTTGCGGCAGATCGTCGTATGCGAAGCCAGGCAATACGGTGTGCGGTTGAGCTGCGAGGTCCGCACAATGACCAATTCCTTCAGCGCCTTGGTCAGCGTGCCGGTATTCAGCACCGCCTCCATATGCGCAATGATCGTCTCGAAGATCTCCGGCCGGTGCGCCATGGTCCGAAACATATTGGGGACATTCCCCCTGTCGCGCAAATAGCGGTCATAGATAGCAACCGCCGCCGGCTGCACCTCATCGCGTTGCATTCTCGAAATTCTAGGCATCAGAATCCTCCTCGGACCATGATACTTTGACCCGCGGCCCCATCTTTGATATAAACAGTGAGGCGGCCCATGCCAATGTGGTCAGTCCAATAGACACTCCTGAGTAGCTCAATGGCAGAGCATTCGGCTGTTAACCGAAGGGTTGTAGGTTCGAGTCCTACCTCAGGAGCCATATTTATCAAGCATTTATATTGCGACCGCTCGACAGACAATTGCGGACTGATAATCAACACAGTGAGTTGCCGTGAGTCGCACAATTACGGGCTTCTACTAAAGCTAGCTAGTAGAGCTCAGCGAGCACACGATGTACAAGACTCACGGCAATAGCTCCCTCACCGACTGCGGAAGCGACACGTTTCACGCTCCCCGCACGCACGTCGCCGATCGCAAATACGCCAGGAAGGCTACTCTCCAGCAGTTGAGGAGCCCTCGTCAAAGGCCATACTGGGCTGGAGCCGCGTGGGACGCATAAAGGCAAATTATGCCCGGTGAGTATAAATCCCTTGTCATCGAGTGCTACACAGCCTTGAAGCCATACGGTGTTGGGTGATGCGCCGGCCATGACGAAGACATGACGTGAGGGAAGCGTGAAAGTCTGGGAGGTCTTCTTATTCGCCCAGCATACTTCCGACAAAGATTCATCGCCCGCAAGGCGAGTTAACTCTGTTTCACAGAGCAGCTCGATGGAAGGATTCGCGTTGATTCGTTCGATCAGGTAGCGCGACATCGTCTTTGTTAGGTCCTTTGATCGGACGAGCATGTAGACTTTGCTCGCTGTCTGCGAAAGAAAGACAGCCGCTTGACCGGCTGAGTTGCCCCCGCCAACCACAACAACATCTTCACCCACACACATCTGGGCTTCGATGTAAGTCGCACCATAGTGAATGCCATGCCCTTCGAGTCGAGCAAGATCTGGAACTGCGGGTTTCTTGTAACAAGCTCCAGTAGCAATAACGACGGTTTTAGCAAAAAGAACGCTTCCATCATCCATCACGAGTTCATAAGGTCGGCGTTTGCAATTGAGTTGAACGATCTTTCGAGCGACCGCGATCGTAGTGCCGAACTTCCGCGCCTGTGTAGCTGCATTCGAAGCGAGTTCCTGGCCTGAGATACCAGTCGGGAAGCCAAGATAGTTTTCTATGCGAGAACTGGCCCCAGCCTGCCCACCGGGGGCATGACTCTCAATGAGAAGAGGTGCCAATCCCTCAGACGCTGCATAAACAGCGGTCGCCAGGCCTGCCGGTCCACCCCCTACAATAATCAGATCGCGCAATAGGTTCTGCCGAAGGTCATCATTCAGACCGAGGCAATCTGCGAGTTCACGAGGAGTGGGATTTCTCAGGATCGCCTTCCCATTGCAGATGACGATCGGTATCTCGGCAGAACTGATGGTGAATCGATCCAACAGATCCTGAGAACCATCATCCGTATCCAGATCCAGATAGGTATACGGATGGCTATTACGTCCCAAGAACTCCCGGAGTCGGGCGGTGTTTGCAGAATGCTGTGAGCCCACCATGACGACGTTGCCCAACTGCCTTATGTTCAGCATGGTCCGACGAAGAATGAACGCTCGAAGCAATATCTCACTGAGTTGCGCGTTTCTGGTTGCCAAGGTCCAAATATCTTCGGAACGGACTGTCAGGATGTCTCCAGATTGGACGACCCGTGCTAAAACAATCGCACGTTGTCCGCCGATGATCCTGGTCTCCCCAGTAAACATCCCGGGGTACAAGATGGTGATGGCTCGCTCGCCTTCTGTGTCCGGTTGAACAATCTCTACGGTTGCCGAAAGTAGGATGTACAGGGGCACGGCAAGATCGCCTGAGCGATAGAGGACCTCTCCGCTCTCTACTCTCCGCAACGTGGCATACTGACGCAACTGATCTATCAGTGCTTTGGTGAGAAGCGGATACGTCTCGGTATCCGCATTGAGCGAACTGAGAGTGGGGGTTGTTGACATCTCACCACTCCGTGCGAGCTCGGCGGGCAAGTGCAGTCTTGGCTGCATCTGCTAACGTGAGGACCGCCGCGGCCAACATAATGAAATCCTTTACGATCAATCGACCGACCCCCGAGAGATATGGGAAGCCGTGATTGCCATCCCCGAGCGGCGGCACCCAGGCCTCGGGAGTGGTGATGAGAAAAGAAAGTGTCGTACAGGCCATCACAATGAGTAGTCCGCTGCCTATTGCCGAGATTGAGGGACGAAACGGATAGAGTGCGATCAACAGCCCGATCCCTACGATGACGACTCCTAAGGCGTGGGAGAACGTGTAGGTACCGTTCTGTCGGTGCCATTCGCGATGTTGAAGGTTTAACTCGCCTTCCTTATTCATGTGGGTTCGGTATTCTCCAGGGTGTCTATAGAGAAACCTCATAACAGGGCTATTGGAGACGAGGGGAACGATGCTATCCGCCTCATAGTCCGCGAACTTCAGACCGCCAATCCAGACAAGCACGAGGACCAAAGCCACACGTAGCATTCCCATTGCAACTCGGTCCATGCGAGATGCCGTGCACAGGCCCACGAACAGCCATCTACCAAGACGCGATCCCTCGTCACTTCGCACAGTGTTGCTCATCTTTTTCTCCTGAAGGGTTAATTTTGCTGGTGTTGTGCTCATCACGCCGTCGAATTCAGACGACGTGATGAGGTTGCCGGCATCGTGATCAAGCCTTCAAGAACGCCAACAGATCAGCGTTGACTTCATCTGCTTGGGTTACGGTCATGCCGTGGGGAGCGCCCGGGTAAATCTTCAAGGTTGCATTCTTGATGATCTTTGAGCTGAGTAGAGCAGAATCTGCGATCGGAACGATCTGGTCTTGATCACCATGCAAGATCAGTGTTGGCACTTCGATCTGCTTGAGATCTTCTGTCAGATCCGTCTCAGAAAAGGCCTTAATGCAATCGTATGTTCCAACGACAGAGGCCTGCATGGCCTGCAGCCAAAAAGAATCACGAACGCCTTGAGAGACCTTTGCATCCGGCTTGTTGTACCCGTAGAAGGGCACGCTCAGGTCCTTCATCATCTGCGAGCGGTCTCCGACAACGCTGGCTCGCATCGCATCGAAGACTGAGATGGGCAAGCCACCAGGGTTTTTGTCGGACTTCAGCATAACCGGGGGAATGGCCCCGACGAGCACAAGCTTTGCGAGTCGTTTGTTGCCGTGCCGACTGACATAGCGCGTCACCTCACCGCCGCCCGTCGAGTGTCCCACGAGAGTGACATCCTTGAGGTCGAGAGCTTCAATCAACTCCGCAAGATCATCGGCGTACGTGTCTAGGTTGTTCCCAGCCCAAGACTGTCCTGACCGCCCATGACCCCGGCGATCATGGGCGATGACGCGATACCCTTTCTGTCCCAGAAAAAGCATCTGTGCATCCCATGCGTCTGCGCTGAGAGGCCACCCGTGTGAGAACACAACAGGCTTGCCGGTACCCCAGTCTTTGAAGTAAATCTGCGTTCCATCCTTCGTCGTAATCCTGTCCATAGCCTTTCCTCCTTGTTTTGTGTGAACTTTGGAGTTCGCAGGTTGAGGTTTCGGAGCAAGCGGCTCCGTCGATAGCGCTGACAGGCCTGCACTGGCATCAGCGGGAAGCGCCATAAGCGCAAATGTTGCCGCCCCACCGAGAAGCACGCCACGCCGCGACACTTCCGTCTTTGCAATCGGGGGCTGTAGGCGACTGGTCGCGATTGTCTGGGTTGCTTTGTCGTCTTTGTTGAGCACGGCTTCCTCCTGGGCTACCACTGCGTCCGTCCTAACGCACAACTTCTTCGCAGATCGATTCCCGCTGTGGGCGAGGCCACCATCAGAGGCGTTCCCGAACTTGGATTTCCGAAGATGAGCAACTCTGTTGCCGGCATCGTCAGGTCAGCCATCGCAGCCTCGTCTGCGTGATCGATTCGAGCCATAATGCGAAAACCTTTCTCCAGAACAGCGTCCTCAAGAAGAGTCATCGTATCGAGGACTGAGCGCGGACTACTCAAGTGAATAAGCTCACGATCTAGCGAGTCCACCATCATCCCTCCATCTTTTGTTCAGTTGCGAGAAGACCGAAGCTTGAGTTGGCCCCTCTCTACAGCACTCAGACTGTGTAGATCTGAGCGTAGGTTTGAGTCAACGCTGCGTCTATCATGTGTTTCCACTACATCGGCATCATGCTCTACCCCCGAAGGAAGTGGTAACGATGATTCTTCTGTCAATCACTTCGCGGTCAAAGCGTGCAAGCTTTTCGAGTCACCATAAATCCTGAAGCAACACGGTGCCTCGTTTTCCCGCAGCTTGAATATTCTGGTTGCCCGACTGGAGCTCCAAATGCTGTGGTGAGCGTGTTCACTGCGATCCTCCACTGGTAATGCCGGATGACGCGCTAAATGCACAAGAATCCGACTTCACATTTTGGTAGTGGACGCTCAACGTTGAGAACTGGGCGCCAACGATCCAATCAGGAATTCGGAAAAGACGAATTCTGAATCTGCTCATAGAAGTTGCTCCGCTTGTAGTTGCGAAGGAAGTGGCAGCAGATATCCTCGTTGCAGGTTCCCTCAGTTGTCTTGGTCTTATGTCCGAATCCCCCCAGAAAGGCTTCTGCTATTTGCTGTTTAAAATTGACGCGGGGATATTCGGCAACGACACTCTTTCGGAGAGTCTCCGGAAAAGTCTCATATCCGATGCCGAGAACATCCAGGCCCACGCCGTTGTAAAGGAGTTCCACTTCCAATGGCTTGTACGCGGCTATGCCTGGCGTGGTGTGGAGTGCGATTGCATCCCATGCTGTCTGGATCGTGGCCGCAGGAACGCCATGCTGATCGAGAAACTGTCGAACGGCGTTTGCGCCGTCTACTTCGAAACGGTCACTTTCGCTGCTGAACTGCTTGAGCAACCCAAGATCGTGGAATGCAGCCGAGACAAACAGTATTTCCGAGTCGAATTTCTCGCCGGTCTGTCTGCCAAGCTCGTTGGCCCAAAAAAAAACACGGTGGGAATGGTTGAAGAGAAGTGGTGTGCTGAATTCGCGCAGGATGCCGGTGGCCTCGCGTGTCAATTGACTGTCAGGAACGCCAGACTGAACGCACTGGAATTCTATGGCTGGCTTAGGGATTGAAATGATTGTCTTTGGGAGCCTAAACATGTTGTATCCTCCAGGGAAAAGCTGTTCAACATCCTATATTTGTTGACCTTCGAATAAACGATTTCCGCCGTCGAAAATAGATCTTGCATGGCGCTGTGCCCGCGTGGATACAACTTCGTGGACCGAGTGTTCAGGCTATAAGCTGTCTCTTGCGGTTCCAAGGCGTGAAGTCGTCTGTCTTGAGTGCTGAGTATCTACAACCAAGCGTCATCCAGCTCTTGGTTAAGGCTATTGCACAAGAACATCAGTCACAATTGTGCGTTCATATTAAGATGTTCATGTGAGGCATTTATCTTCTCCATGTGCCCGCCTTGAGAGAAATGACAACGCGTATAACACTAAGGGGTGTTATGGACTGTGCACCTGAGTAGAGTCTTTGCCACTTTTTGTTTTCTCGTCAGCATTGAAGGATGGTCAAGGCTCGCAAGTTGTATCCGTCGGATGTGACGTAGGAAGAGTGGTGGTTGGTGTTGCCGTATCTGTTCCTGTGCCGGGAGGATGTCGTTCAGCAGGAACAGGAACTGCGGGATGTGTTCGATGCGGCCCGGGACGTGTCACGCAGCGATTGTTCGTGGCGGATGATTCCGGGGGATCTGCCGCCGCGGGCTGCGGTGTATCAGCAGTTTCGTCGTTGGCCGGACGCAGGTGCTTCCGAGGCGCTGGTGTCGGATGTCCAGTCGATTGCACGCGACTGGGCGGAGCGCGAGGGCCAGCCGAGCGCGACCTGCAGCGACAGCCGCACGCTTCAGTCCGCACCGGAAAGCTTGCGCGCGCGGCTATGACGGGGCCAAGGGGAGAGGGCATCCAAGGTCCACATCGCGGTCGATACGTTGGGACACATGCTGGCCTTGACGGCGACGGGAGGCGATCAAGACGATCGTGAGCAGGTTGCGGCACTGGCCGAACAAGTGCAGCAGGTGATCGGAGGCACGGTTGAGTTGGCTATGTCGGCCAGTGCTACACCGGCCCCAAGGTCGCCAACGCCTCACAACAACACGGCATAGGGCTCGAAGTGGTCAAGCACCGAGGGCAAAACGAGGCTTCGTGCTCCTGCCGCGCGGATGGGCCGTGGAATGCCCCTTCGCTTGGGCAGCACCCTTCTGAGGACTTGCCAGAGACTACGAACGACCTCCACAAACCATCAAAGGAATACACTCCATCGCTTTCGCTATCCTGATGACCAGCAGATTCATCACACTTGCAACTTCATATCACCCTCTAAGCTGCGATTAATCAATATTTCTTACAACGTCAGCAAATCCGTAGCCCATTCCCTGTGTGGAACACTCAAAAATGGCTTCGACTGCAACCACGTACCGTTCTGATTTGGTCAGGTACGCTTTGCGATAGGGCTTGGGGCTCTGCACACAAATGAAGTCTTCGCGGGAACCCCTCCATATCTCGAAAAAAATCGGTTCATTGGGGCGTTCCGTCGTCTCCTGAAGGATGGCGGTAATGAACTCCGGCTCTTGAACGCAAAGGTCTAGAACCGTCTTCGATTCGGGCATATCGCATCGTGAGTGCTTGGCTTGAGGGTGTATTTCAGGTTGAGCGTAGTTTCCTGCTTCACTGCTTGTTCAAATCGCTTTAAAACGGAAGAGAGGCCGCCATCGAAGGCGGCCTCCACGAAGTGATCTAAACAGCGACTGCGCCACCGTCCACGAAGAGTTCAACACCGGCGATATAGCTGGCGTCGGCGGAGGCGAGGAATACGGCCGCCTTGGCAATCTCCTCCGGCTCTCCAACTCGACCGAGCGGTACACCCGAAGCTAAATGAGCATACAAAGCCTTCCTTTGCTCCTCGTTCGCCGCCAGCCCCCTCAGCCCTGGGGTATCGATGGGGCCCGGGCTGACAACGTTGACGCGGATCTTTCGATCCTTGAGATCGTTCGTCCAACCACGAGCAAACGATCGAACAGCAGCTTTAGTCGCTGAATAGACGCTGAAGTTTGGATCGCCCTTGACGGAAACCATCGAACCGTTCAAAACGATCGCACCGCCTTCGGGAATCAGTGGCAGCGCCTTCTGCACGGTGAAGAGAAGTCCTTTCACGTTCGTGTTGAACGTTTGGTCAAATTGCTCCTCTGTGATCTGCCCTATGGAAGCGAAGCTGCCACCACCAGCGTTTACAAACAACACGTCCAGTTGGCCCTTCTCCTGCTTGATTTGTGAGTACAGAGAATCGAGATCCGAAAGGTTCGAAGCGTCGGCACGAACGGCCTTCGCATGGTCGCCCAAAACGGCTGCGGCTGAGTCCAATTCTGCCTGACGCCGTCCGGTTATGTAAACGAACGCGCCTTCAATGATGAACTGCTTCGCTGTTGCCAGTCCGATGCCTGAGCTGCCGCCCGTTACAAGTGCTGTCTTGCCGTCCAGTTTTCCTGCCATTGTGTCTTCCTTTTCAGTGTGTCCAGATGTATGGCCTCATTGTTGTTTTGAGGATTCACTCGACAAGGTTGTTGGCGAGCCGCAAGTTTCATACATCGCCAAGGATGACACAGGCGCAACACCGCAGATATCACGGCTTTCTATTAACACCTCTGGCATGACTCTTGCAAAGGCCGGCTTGGTTGCCCTTTACCCATTTTCCACCTGTGGACAGGCGGTCTGAGCCGAGCAAGCGATCTCGATTCAGCTTATGTAGAGAGCATGGTGCAAATCGATGCAAATTTAACTCGCGCTTAGGGCTAAGCCCTATAGTCACAGTCGCCCTGCAGGAAGTGAGTGATCATCCCACACTCAGCGTGCATCCTTACAAGACAATTTGATGAAGCCACGGCTAAATGGCTCATGAACTAGTGCAGGATGAACAGCGATTAGTGAATGTCTCAGCACAGGTCCCAATGGGAGTAGTGGCGGCATCGTCGGTACGTGTGGTTCGTTGCAAGCGGCGTTCACTAATGGAAATACGTGATTGTCAACCTTCATCTTTATACGTACTTCTTATACAGAGACGTCACAAGGCGTGCATGCGCCGACCACTTAAGCGTATCGGTGGTAACAACTGACGAACGAAGGGATATGTATGTCCGACAGACACGAACTCACGCGAAAACAGCAAGCGCCGCTCCTCAACCGGTCGGATATCGACTCGGGCTCAACCGAAGATATCAGTTACGCACTCAATACCTTGCTCGCCGATGTTTTCTGCCTGTATCTCAAGACAAAGAACTTTCATTGGCATATGAGCGGCCCCCATTTTCGCGACTACCATTTGATGTTGGACGATCACGCAGATCAGATTTCCGCTTTGACGGATGAAATTGCAGAACGCGTGCGCAAGATCGGGGGAACGACGATTCGTTCTATCGGGGATATCGCTCGGCTGCAACGTCTCCATGACAATGACGCCGACTACGTTACACCAGGTGACATGCTGAGTGAATTGCATGAGGACGAAAAAGCTCTCACGCTCAGTATGCGCGCTGTGCGTGGGTTGTGTGATGATTCGGGTGACTTTGCGACTGCGAGCTTGCTCGAGAACTGGATTGACCAATCACAGCGCCGCGGGTGGTTCCTCTTTGAGTCAACGCGTGGCTAGGAAACCACGGATCACATTGAGCGTCGATCTATATGATGCAAGACGGGCGCATACCGGGAAAGAGGACTTGTTCAATGAGATGGCTTTTCATTACGGTGTCAGCCGTGATCGTCATGGTCAGTTCTCAGCATGGAGTGACCCAACAAGTTGCTCCAATAGTTGGATCCGATTCACATCGAACAGCTGTAAGCAATCCTGTCCAAACAGCACAGATTGTGGGGATAGAGTCTCTCTTCGAGAGGTTCACTTCGATACAGGCACACCGCGCCTGCGGTGCTCCAGCAACCATTGAGGAATTGACAACACGGCAAGAGCTTCTTGAGGCCGTTCAGAAGGCCACACTGGATGTAGACGGAGTACTCGCCGAAATAGCGAATGAACAAGGTCAACTGTCAAACCTTCGAACATCTCTACAATCTCGCCGAGACACTACGGTAGCCAGATTGAATGCTGCCGCGCTGATTACCGGATCCGGTGCTGGTGCAGCCGTTAGCGCGACGCAATTCACAGGCTTTGGTGGACGAACAAACAACATTGGCGATGGCGTTGGTGTCGGCGCGGGTGCTGCGTCTACGATCCTCTCCATCATCGCTGCTCGCAAACAGAATGGTTCAAGGCAATCCGTAGGGTCGATACCAAACATGCTCGCCCCGCTCTTTGATCAGCAGCCGGTTCCTAACACGTACTATCCTTCGGCTGTCCTACGCTATCTCCAGGCAATACCAGCGAATGAAGATGCTGCTCGGGGCACTCGTTTGGACCAACTGAAAGCAATGTGGGTTGAATCCGGTCGCCTAGATCGCTCCGGTCCCAAGCGCCAGACAGATATAGCGGCGCTAACGACGAGTTCCAACGCGACGGTTAAGGTTTCAATACAAGATCTATCGACAAGGATTGCTATGCTCCTAGATGTTTCTGGGCGTGTCTCGCTTATGAAGCGTGATCTTTCAGGGTTCTTGCATTTTTATATGAGCACAACATCCAAATGTTCCCAGGAATGAACGTCATGGCTCGCCCTGGACTGTTTGCTCGGGCGAATGGAGATGGGCGTCGCTCTAGATAATTTAAAAGAAGAATATGTCGTGAGTGCGATCACTGTCTCGCCGAGGCCTTGCGCGCTTAAGTCGGCGAACTATTCGGCAGGCGTCTTAGGCGGTTTCTTTAGGCTGGCACGATGGTGCCTCACTGCCTCGATTACGAGGTCCGGATAGGTCTCCAGCAGTGCCAGAACGAAATCATCAGGACGTTGCGCTGCGATACTGTTGCGAGAGTTCGACTCGGAAAGTCTCCGATATTGAGCGTGACGATCACGCTTGCGTCACACCGAATCGCGGCAGCGAGGACGTGACGATCATCCTGATCCGGCAGCTCAATTGAGGCGATTAGATGCTCGTACCCAGTCACCAGCGCCTCCGGCAGAGCCTTGTCGCATGTGCCCTTATCAGCGACTAAGGATCTTATACGGAGATGGTTCACGCTAGACATGCGTGATATTCGTTCCGTTGGGTTGATCGAGGAGATGTCCAGGCTATTCACAAGGGCAATCCAATCCTCTGTCGCGCCTATCGCCATCATTTCTTTATAGAGCGTGGTGACCGCCCTGATTAATGCACCGAGTTCCTTTCCAGCAGAGTTGGTCAGTCGATAACAATCGTCATGGAACATCGTGGACGGGTCGATGTCATCGGCCTGCAGATCACGTTCCAGTTCAAGTGTTGAGAACACATCTCCTCCTCCTGATCCAGACCGAGCGAAGTGACTAAACCCTCGACATGGGAAATCCTCTTTGTCCGATGTCAAGACAGATGTTAGCGTGGCTACGTGAGTGTGGCTATCATGCTTTTGCATAAGGGCATCGGTGCATGTGCGGAGCGCCAATCATGTAATGAAAGACATAACATGCAGACATATTCTTCATTGCTACCTTGCTGATTGAGGCAAGGTCTCAACGCATGGACGGAGCCTTCCACTACATGTCCACAAGCGACAATATCAGCAGCGAAGAGGAGCGCCACAATGGATTCACGACCACCGTTCATAGGGAAGTGGGGTTCAAAAGTACGCGCTGCCGAGAATGGATGAAACACAAGAGGGCCGGCTCAGAGTCTCTCATGTACTCAATAGATTCCAGGTGCCATAACCGCGCCGACATCGTGATTGGCAGGGAGGAGATCGTCGCTTTGCTGTCGGGGAATCGGTAGCGAGAGCACGACTATCACCTCATCGAAGAACCTCTGGCATTCACCGAAAATCACATTGTGGTAGGGCGCTCCTATGAGTACCACGACGAAGCCGGCAACTGATTCCGGGCCTACGGAAGCGAGAATCGGGGGTTCGACGAACGCGGTCTGACGGATGCGCGGCACGCAAGCGTCAATGAGCTGTCAATCAAGAAAGCGGATCATAAATTCCGCTGGCTTCTAGGTAAGAGGTCCGACGGACATCCAGGCCTGACCGATCTGGGTATCTAGTCTCGAACCGTATACATAGGGATTTCCTGTGCTCAGTTGCGATGTCTCCGATCAAGACTGCAGAACGTCAGTAATGGAACAACATGATATCCGGCGATGGTCTCGGAAAGCTAGGATCGTCTTGTCAATGCGGTAATCATCACGAGAAACCCATGCTGTAGACAAATCGAAGCAAAAAGGGAGCGACACGATGACTGAGGAATTATCGAATACATCACGCCGCCGCTTTCTCACCGTCGCGGGTGCGTCCACTGCTGCAACTCTGATACCCACGCGCCAGATCGCCGGAAAGGATTTTTTTGTCGAAACGGATGTTGCGTCTACTCTCCCCGAAAAGACTCCGATGAGCCTGCGCCATCACGATACGGCACTGGTCTTTATCGACCCGCAGAATGACGTTTTGAGTGAGTCGGGAAAGGCGTGGGGAGTTGTCCGCGAGAGTCTTAAGGAGAACAATACGATTCGAAACATGGAGCGCCTTTTCAAGGCGGCGAAGGCCCACGGCTATGAGGTTTTCATCTCCCCTCACTACTTCTTTCCCGAAGACAAGGGTTGGGAGTTCAATGGACCGCTGGAAGCGGATGAAGTCAAGACTGATCTCTTCGCCCGGAAAGGACGGTTGACACTCGATGGTCTGAAGGGTTCCGGCGCAGACTGGTTGGAGCGTTTCAAACCCTATATCGAAGATGGCAAGACCATCGTCGTTTCGCCCCACCGCGTATGGGGCCCGCAGACAAATGACCTCATTCTTCAACTGCGCAAGAGACGCATCAGCAGAATCATTCTCGGCGGGATGCTGGCAAACATGTGTGTCGAGTCCCACCTGCGTGAACTTGTGGAACAAGGCTTTGAAGTGGCAGTGGTAAAGGACGCAACCGCCGGTCCGCGTCATCCTCAATGGGGGGATGGATATCAGGCAGCGATGATTAACTACGCATTCATTGCGCACGCCGTCCTGACGACGGATGAGACCGTCAAGGCGATGGAACGCTTATAACTGTCTGAGAGATCCTACGGGCGCCTGGAGCAGTTCTCTAGCTTCACAAACGAAGAGGATGGAATGCCGGGGTCCGACTACGCTCGTATCAAGTCGGTTGGAACGGTTGGTATCGAAAGTCCTTCCACACTTGCTTTTGTGTGGGATATCGACCACTCGGCCACACTCATCTGTGTTCGGTACAACTGGCTCGGTGCTCTCTGAATCGTCCTGATTGTATTGCTATCCGTCCTGATTGCCTCGGATATACGTTCAGTCTAGGCGTGATCCGAAGGCGTTTTCCCTTGTGCTTCGCGTGGCTAGCAATCAAGAAACCCACGCTTCATTGCGATTGTGACAGCGTGCGTTCGATCGTTCGCGCCGAGTTTCGAGAGAATACTCTTCATGTGTCCCTTCACGGTGGCTTCGGACACGTTCAGTTGGGACGCAATGATCTTGTTGGAATTGCCTGTCGCCACACGCCTTAAGACATCCACTTCTCTATCACTGAGCGCATCATCAGTGACGTGGTCGGCGAGTTCTGCCGCGATTTCAGGCGGAATACGTCGTCTGCCGGAATGGACGATCCGGATCGTGTCGAGCAGTTCCTTCCGCATCATGCTCTTGAGAAGATAGCCTGCAGCACCCGCTTTCAATGCACGTAAGGCTTGAACATCTCCCTGATACGTCGTCAGAACAATGAAACGGGCGTTTGAAAATTCCCTTCTGATTGTCAACATTGCATCAATACCGTTCATACCGGGCATCTGCAGATCCATGAGGGTTACATCGGGACAATGGATCCGGAAATAGTCGACGGCCTCCTGGCCACTGGTCGCTTCGGCCACCAACTCGAAATCATCCTCACCTTCCAGTACCGCTGCTATCCCCTCACGCAATAAAGGGTGATCGTCTACGGTCAAGACTCTGATCTTTTTCGTCATGATCGGCTCCTTTGAAATCGAATGAACATGTCGTAGAGACGTTGCCGCAGGGACCGTCTCTTGTCGTGGGGATAAGCGACCGTAGATGGAATTGTGAGCTCGATTTCGGTGCCAGAACCAGCCTGACTCCAAATATCAAGTCTGGCGGCAATCTTCTGCGCTCTTTCGCGCATCCCGGATAGTCCCCAGTGGCCCTTACGCCCTTTGGTCAAAATGTCAGCGTCGATGCCTATACCGTCGTCCCGAACTCGTATGGAGACTCGTGATACCAGATATGTCACTTCGACCTCCACGTTCCGCCCTTGAGAGTGCTGGAAAGCATTGACTAGGGCCTCCCGTGCGATCCGGTACGATTCATTGAACACCACAGTTGCCATAGCCTTCGGTTCCCCCACGATCATGAGGCTAAAACTGGCGGTATGATTCTGAGCCAATTCTTCTCCACACTGTCGCAAAGCCTCACACATCTCTGTCGCGGATGTCCCTTCCTCCCTCAAGTCCCTGACGCTTTGTCGTCCTTCGAGAAGGACCTCGTCGGCTCTATCTAGCACCTGCTCCATGGTCTGCCGAGCAACTGCTTCAATCGGCAGCATCTTCACCACGGCTTGGAAGCGGAGCATCAAGCCTTGGAATCCCTGCAGAAGAGTGTCATGAAGTTCCCGAGCAATTCGTTCTCGCTCTTCCATGCGCGCGTTCAGCCGTTCCTGAAGTTGATAGGTGGCTTGCTTGAGACGCATTAGATATAACGCCCACAAGATCGCTCCAGATGCTGCTACACACATCAATGCGAACCACCGTGTCTGATAGTAAGCAGGAGCGATCGTGAAGCCAATCGTATCGCCAACGCTGTTCCATAGGCCATCATCATTGCAGGCGATGACATGAAACCGGTAAGTACCTGGCCGCAGATTGGTGAAGAAAGCCTGGCGCCGAGTCCCCACATTTTGCCATTCGTTCTCCAGCCCATCAAGTTTGTAACGAAACTGCACCCGCTGAGGAATGGCGAAGCTGAGCGCCGTGTAGTTGATTTGCAGTTCGCGCGTCAAAGCTGGCAATGCTAAGTTGTTTTGGAGAGGGTATTCCCTCGTATCCGCGACGATCTCCTCGATATGCACGGGCGGCAATATGTTGTTTGCTGGGAGATGGAGGGGATCAATTTGTTGCAGCACAGAACCATTGGCGAACCATAGTTTCCCGTCAGGTGACATCGATGTTTGCGGCTGATAGGACGGTGGCGCGGGTTGAGCCCCATCAAGGACATTGAAGATACGATACTTAAGCTTCGCCTTCGGATCCTGCCACCAGCGAGCCAATTCACTATCTGAAATCGACAAGAGTCCGCATGACGCATAGAGCCAAAGTGTTTTTTGACTGTCAAAGATAAGAGAATATACCCGGTTGCACGGGAGATCGTTATCCGCATTGAGATCTTGAGCGCGCCCCCGTTTCCAGCCAAGCACTCCGGAGGAGGTCGCACCTAAAATTCCCCCATCAGCAGCTGTTGCGAATTGGACAACGTGCCAAGTGGCTTTGATCCGGTGCAGAGGTATCACCTTCCATTGACGCGCCTGATACTCCGCAAGGTCACCGCTCTCAAGGCCCACAAGTAGTTCCCCATCGGGTTCGGGGGCGAATGCTCTTTGGCGCATTCCATCTGGGGCTTCCACCTCTTCTATGACTTTGCCATTGACGATGTGGAGAAGTCTATGTGGAAGTTTTACTGATCTTGCCCATACCGTTCCGTTCAGCCCATTGGCAAGCTTTTCGACTGCCCCTACTGGGCCACCGTTGGTGTCCGTGATCTGTTGAAATTTACCTTCTTCACGCACGAAGAGTTTGTCATCGACCCCAATCCAAAGCTTCCCAAACCGGTCTTCGAGGAGTGAGGTGACGTCGCGTCCTGGAAGTCCATCACGTGGGCCCATCGACGTGACTGTCCTTCCTCGAATGGACTCAAGTGTCCCATCTGACATCCAGATCGTACCGTCACCCGACGCGAGAACCGCATCTACCTGATCTGCCCTCAACCCTTCAGCCTTTGAATAAGTAACAACTTTAAAGTCTCGAAATTTATCGATCCCCTTGGAGGTGGCAATCCAAATATTTCCCTCCTGATCTTCGAAAAGACTATGCACGGTGTCGCTCGATAGACCATCCGATGAACCAAAATGATCGAGGGAAGCACCGTTAAGTCTGTATATCCCTTTATCTTTCGTGCCGATCCAAAGAGAATGATCCCGATCGAATAGCAGAGCAGTCACCGCGAGGCTGCTGCTGTCAAATCCAGAAATCAATATCGGGTTCCACTTACCTCCCGAGAAGCGCTGGAGACCAAGTCCTTTACCAGAAAACTCCATCCCGGCCCACACAGAGCCATCTGCATTCTTGGCAAGCGCGGTAAATCCATCCAGCTGATGGTTGGCTTTCAAGCCAGCAGGTGCGTAAATCGTAGACGATCCTCTATTCCAATGGGCGACTTCGCTTGCAGCTGCTATCCACCAATCGTCCTCATCGCCTTCAAGTAAAGGCCCCGCTAATTTATACGGGATACCCTCGACGTTACCGTAGCAGGCGATTCTTGCCCCCGCGACTCTGCAAAGAGCCCCGGCACCATCAGGCGTCTTTCGACGTGAAAACCATATGTCGCCTTTGCGACTCTCGCTAATCTGACTCACCTCGCCTATCACGTCCAGATAGTTAGTCAGGTCCCCGTCTTTGAAGTGGGCCAGATAGGCCGAGGTTCCAATCCATAGACTGCCGTCCCTTGCAGCCAGAAGCGAGCTGATATTCGGCGAGCGAAGTCTTTCTTTGGGTGATGGACGGAACGGAGTGAAGTTGACGCCATCGAATCGTAGTAGTCCTGATTGCGTACCTATCCAGATATAACCGTCCGCAGTCTGCGCAAATGCGCTGGGAGCACCGCTGAATACGCCGTCTTGGATCCTCCAAACCATATGCCCATATTGGGTGAGTCTATGGCTTGGTTCCAAGCCAACAGCGCTAGGGCCAATGCAAGCACACGCAAGTCCTGCTGCCAGCCCGCAGCACATCGCCTGTAAACGCTTTTCTCGCCTGTGAGACTCGCAGCGCATCTTAACTCCCGCAAGACCGATGTGAACAGAGAATACGCCACCTGTGGCCATTCGGAGCCTCCTAAAGGATGTTTGCGTGACCCTTCTTTCGAGATTGCTCCATATTCTCCGGATCGATACCATCCAGATGTGCAAAGACTGTTTTCCATGTTCCCCACGGGAACTGCAGGCGCTGCGCTCTTCATTCTGCGAATTTCAGTTGCCGCGACGTTGGTTGCGGGTGGAACCGCACACGGGGCTCAGATGTCGTGGTTCGGGATTCGTTTAGGATCAGCGATTCTTGCGATCTTCCTGTGTGTCGGCCTGTTTACACCCTATTGTTCTGGGATGGGCTGCCTCGTTCAGATATACGTATTACTGTTCACGGGGGGAACGGATCAGTTCCCCTTGGAGATAGCAATAGTAAACGGTGGCATCTTAGCCATCCTGGGGCCGGGGGCGTATTCCGTCGACGCCCGTATCTTTGGCCGCAAGCTTTTGAATTTTCCACGACGTAGATAGATCTGGCGTCAGCCATACTGCGGGAAGCGATGGTCGCCGACGAAAACTGCCTTCTCCGAGATGTCTTTGGACGCCGCTTCCACGCAGACTCTATCCAAAAGGAGTATCGAAATTGAGCCCGAACGGGGATTACACCTCAAGCCAGCGATGGGGATACTTGCTTCAACAGCAACTGAGCGCTGGTTTCCCTATTCGTTCGAAAGGCCGGTCTCCCATGCAAATCCTCGAACGCAACTCTGATATAAGAATCGAATCCGGCGACTATCGTAATCGTTCCCACTCTTTTGCGTTTGATTCTCGGCGCCATGAAGCGCCCTGCGACGTCATTTATCTCATCGATGAAGATCCGCAAATCAGGGTGAAGATTGCCACATACTTTGCGGCCCTTGGTACAAAGGTCGCCGCCTTCACGTCCGGCTCCGATTACCTTAACTTCGTTGGTCAGGAATCGGCCGCCTGTCTGGTCCTTAACACCCACCTGCCCGACATGAGCGGCTTTGAGTTGCAGCGCCGCCTCGCTCCGAAAGGAAATCCACCAGTTATCTTCATCAGCGACCACAAGGACATCGCATCCACCGTTAGGGCGATGAAAGACGGTGCAATCGAATTCCTCATTAAACCTGTCGATCTCGAAGCGCTGGTTGCCGCAGTCCAGGAAGCGCTTATCCACGACCGCAAGCAACGCCGCAGGCGAGCCGAGAATGCGGAACTACGAGAGCGTTTCTCTTTGTTGACTCCCCGAGAGCGCGAGGTGCTGCCCCTCGTCGTGGGAGGTCTTCTTAACAAACAGGCCGCATTTGTCCTGGGCATCTCTGAAGTCACGTTACAAATTCACCGCAGTCAGATCATGCGGAAGACCCGAGCAGAGTCACTCGCTGAGTTGGTTCGCATGACTATCAAGCTCCGAATACCTCATTGGTCCGAACAGCAGTTTCGCGACGATGTTCGGCGGAAGGTAACCTCATTCGACATGCGGAATGCTTCGGAAGCCCTTCCAGGAAATGCATTCTGAGAATTCCTTGCACAACGTTTATGGATACCTTACGGCCTCGTTTCGACGAATTGCCAGACGCGCTTTTATCGCGTCAGCAAATCCGAACCCCATTCCCCGAATGGCACGCTGAAAACGGCCTCGACTTTTACTACATCCAGGATGATGGATCTCTCTCTTATAATGGTGGCGATGATGATGATGACGGAAGTTGGTACGACCCCAGCACTTGGTTCGACGACATCGGCAATTGGTTCGGTGACCTATTTGGTGGGGGCGGAGGATACGGCCCTCCCCATGGGGGAATTCCGGGCGTTGCCGCAGCGCAAGGCGGTATACCCGGAACAACTCAGCTCAATAGCGGAAGTACCTATCTCGCGGGGCTTTCGTATAATGGCGGGTCGACAGGCGTCAGCAGCGGCGCATGGGCAGTCGCTGATGCGGGTCCTGGACTCGACCGAGATGGAATGTCATCGATTGCTATGAATTATGCATCAATGAACTTCAATATTCCGTGTGGATCGGGCATTGGTATCTGTGGCGGTGTCAGTACACCCGCCCCAAGTAATACCAAACCAAAAAATTGTTTAGGCGAAGCGTTTTCTGACGGTAGAGGTACAGCTCTCGCTCTGGATCTGGTTGGAGATGTTGCCATCGGCGTCGCGATTGCGAACCCCGCTTCTCTTACCGCCTTGGCTGTAGGGCAAGCGGCGAGCGTGTTAGCTACTGCGAATTCAATCCAACATACTGACTGGACAGGAGTTGGGGTAGGTTTGGCAAGTCAAACGGTTGGTGCGACCGGTATCGTGACTCATGGTCTAGAGGTGGGCGCATTTATTCGAGAGGGGGAGCATTTGCCAAGGGTTTAGGTCGTATAGGAATTTTTGGAGCTGTTGCTTCTACAGTGCTGGACGTTTCTTCGGCATATTCCGCCTATTCCACTTGCAGGAGCACGCCATGATAACCCTTGATCGCAGTCATTTCGACAAGCTCCCATATGCAGTACAAGCACTAGTCTTTATTGCGCTTGGATTGCCGTTGTTCGTTCCTTTTGCTATATCAGGCGATTTGTCTCGCGGAACCTTGGTGTGGGCATTTTGTACCGCACTACTCAATGCTTTATATGCTTGCGGGGAAAAGCGGATCATCAGAATAATAGGACCATCCACAGCAATACTAGTGGCGCTCCACGTCTTAATTGTGGTGGCGAACCCTCTACGTCAAGTCCATCTCTTAGGAGGTCTGTTTGTGCCGACTGCTCTGGCGGACTACTGTGTTGACTATGCTTACTTTTGGCTCACGTCAAAACCTGCAAGAATCGCGTAATCGGTTACGGAAGTCCTATCTGTGGTCTCCGGTTATGGCTTCATGCCCCAAATAACGGGCCGACTTGGAGTCAAAAGAACAAAGCTTGTCTGGACAAGATCAACAGCACGCCTGACGGTAAGTTCTACAACTTCTTCAGTCCGTTATCTATGATTCCGGGCATCGGTCCTGAATGGAAGGGCAGCATTGCGGAGGATGTTGGTGGTGGTCTAGCCAAGTTTGCCATCTTCAAAGGGATGACTGCCGCAGGTAAGAACTGGGCTGGCACCGCAATTGGAGTGATGGGTGGCGAAATTGCCAACGGCATCCATGTGGTAGCGGAAGAGGTTTTGGCTCCGGTCTCGGCGGCAGCGATGGCTGGCCAACTCACCGTGCATGCTGGGTGTGCTATCGGGGCTAATTTCTGATGACCGATATCAAACAGCCAACTCTTCAGAAGATAATCCAGGCATGTTCCCGTCTATTGCTGTGGGCTGGAGCGGCGGTCTTCTTGGTCGGGGATGCGTTCCTTTACGAGATCGAGCATGTTAGCTTCTTTGCGTCGGCGGCGATTGGCATCCTTGGAGGATTGTTAGTCATGGCGCTGGGCGCAGGGATTTCAGTCGCCAGCAACTCAAAGACGGGGGCATTGATGGCTACAACTACGGCACAAGTACAGTTCCTGTCTCGACCGTTACTATGCAGGAGTTGAAAGAGCACAAGGTCACGGTTGGTTGGGCAGAAGATGACGAGCATTTCTTGAGACTTACCGGTGAGGTGCTGGCGGCTGCTCTTCCGCAACGGTGAGACCAACAACTATGCCGATGGATGGAACGATCAAGGCCAGCCAGAGCCTCACGACAAGTGCAGCAAAGTGCGCGTCGCAGGCTCTATGAACACGACGATCTCCGACCTCTCGAAGTTTACCGCTGCCCTTGTGAGAGGTGATGGTTTGAGTGCCGCTTCCCGCGCCGAGATGACCAAGCCGCAGTTGCACCTTGCCACCTCGAACGAGTTCCCACTCTTCTCTCCCGACGCACCAGCCAGCCAGCAACGTAAAGATCTCTATGCCGGCCTGGGTGTCATCGTCTTTGACGGCCCGCAGGGACTGGCTTTTTCAAAGGCGGCCACGACGGCAAGACCGCCAACACAATGGTGTGTCTTGAGGCTACTCAGCGATGTGTCCTGATCCTTTCGAACGATGTTCGTTCGGAAGCAGGCTTCGCCGATTTGGTGGGCTTCATTCTCGGCAAGACAGGTGTGCCCTACGATTGGGAATATAGCGACCGGGCGGGGAAGTCCTAAGCTGCGATCCCCCTGGCTGGGTTCTGGCAAGGGGGATCGCCGTCTCTACCGCAAAGCTCGCATTCTAGAGAGCCTTCCCTGGGTTGTAAGGCGTGCGGGGGACGTATCTCGCAAGAGTGTGATGAAGGCTTCTACAGGAATACCAGGCCACGTTTGAACTAGGCACATGGAATGTCAGGCCTGTATACCCGTCTATCGCCTGAAATAGTATGAACGCAAAACAGTCTTTCTACTCTGCGCGTAGCGCTTCCACCGGATCGATCGCAGAGGTCCTTCGCGCCGGCAGATAGCTCGCCAAAGCAGCCGCCGCAACCAGGGCGGCGGGCACGGCGATGAATGTTGCCGGATCCAACGGGCTGATGCCGAACAGCAGCGTTCGCAGTAGGTGCATCAACGCAGCCGAAGCACCCAGTCCGACCACCGTGCCGACTGCCGTCAGCACCATCGCCGACCGGACGAACATCCACACCAGTTCGGTCTTCTTTGCGCCCAGCGCCATGCGGATGCCGATCTCGCGTGTGCGCTGCGAGACTGCATAGGAGATTACGCCATAGATTCCGAGAATGCCGAGGGCAAGCGCCATGATGCCGGCTATGCCCAACATCACCAGGGTGAACGAAGTCCGCGCCATCGATTGCCCATAGATATCCTGCATCGTGCTGATGTTAGCGACCGGCAGATTCGCATTGACGGACCATACCGCCTGCTGCATCTCGTTGATGAAGGTCTGCGTTCCAGCGCGATTGCTGCGGATGGCAAAGAAGACGTTGCGCCACGCACTCAGTTTGTCCGGGGCAGAGGCATCACCACTCAAGGAAGGCCAATAGACCGTCGCCGGAGATACCTGATCGACACCGTTTTCGCGCACATCCTGCGCCACACCCACCACCTCATACCAGGGTGAGTCCTGATACTTGTGGAAGCGCTTGCCGATCGCCTCGCGAGGCGATCCCCACAACTCCCGGGCAAGGCTTTCGGAGACGATTCCGATATGCCGGATACCGTAAATCTCGGCCCAGGTGAAGTCTCGTCCGGCCACCAACCGCGTTCCTGCGGTGTGGAAGTATCCGGGCGAGATGTAGTTGAACAGGCGCATGGGAGGACTGTCCGTACTGTCGTAGTTCTTACCTTCGATCAGGATCTGGTCCCAATCCGGCTCTGCTCCACTCAGCGGAACCGAAGCGACGAAGCCGGCGGAGGTGACGGTGGGGAGGGTGGAGAGTTTTTCCAGGATGTTGTTCTGCATTCGCAGGGCAGTGGTAGGACCACTGACGAGTGTTTTTGGGATGGTGAGTCGCATGACCTGGAGGGATGACGGGTCGGTGAAGCCCGGATCGACGTTGCGCATCGCCAGGAAGGTTCGGATCATGAGTGCGGCTCCGATCAGCAGGACGAGCGCCATCGCGACCTGCGCAGTCACCAGCAGGTTGCGGCCGCGCTGCCGTTCGCGGCTCATACTTGCCGTCCTCATGGCACCCATTAAGGTAACTCTCTGCTGCGAGGGCATGTAACGCAACACCGGTGGGATTCCGAAGAACAGCCCCGAGAGCACGGACACGACCAGGGTGAAGCCGATAGACCATCCATCGAGCGATATCTCACTCAATCGCGGGAGGTTACCCGGCCCGATCGATGTGAGCAGACGCAGGCCGCCAAAGGCCACGGCCACGCCAGCCGTTCCGCCCAGCAGGCCGAGCGTCATACTCTCCAGCAAAAGTTCTCGGGCGATGCGCCACCTGCCCGCGCCGAGTGCTGAGCGCACCGCAAGCTCCTGCTGGCGTCCATCCGCGCGCACCAGAAGCAGGTTTGCCACGTTAGTGCAGGCGATGAGCATGACCACGCCGATCGTGCCCATGACGACCCACAACACTGTTCGGATGCTGCCCACGACGGTATCCTTCAGCGGCTGCAAGGCCGGCCGGATCTTCCACGTCAGGTAGAAATGCGGGTCGGAGCCTGGGCCGTTGGTCCAGGTGTCCATCCAGACGTTCAGCAAATCCGCCACGTCCGCGTTTGCCTGGGCGAGCGAGACCCCAGGACGGAGCCGCCCGATGCCGCGATATGCGAACCCGGCCAGCTGCTGCTTGACGGGATCGAGGCCCAGCGGAATCATGAGGTCGAAGTCGTAACTCAGGATCTTGAAGCCTCTGGGCATGACCCCGGCGATGATGCGCGGCTGAGAGTTGACCTGGATGGTCCGGCCAACGACGCCGGGATCTCCACCGAAGCGGCGCTGCCAGTAGCCGTAGCTCAGCATCACGCGCCCGAGGGCGTGCGGATCCTGGTCGGCCGCAGTGAGCCATTGGCCGGTGAGAGCGGGTACGTGGAGCGTTTCAAGGACTCCGCTGGAGACGAGTGCCGTGTTGATCTGTTCGGGCTGGGCGAAGCCGGTGATGCTTGCCGACCCGGCTTCCCATACGCCGATCGATTGGAAGACGCGGTTATGCGCGGCGAAGGTGAGATACATGGAGGCTGAAAGGCGCAGCTCATTGCGGAAGTCGGTGAGCCCGGGGGCTCCCGGGGCGTCGAGATGCAGCGCGACCAACTGCTCGGGTTCGGGATAGGGGAGGGGCCGCAACAGAACGCTGTTGAGTACGCTGAAGACCGCCGTATTCGCGCCGATCCCGATGGCCAGAGTCAAGATTACGGTGATTGCGAAGCCCGGCGAGCGCTTCAGCCGCCGGAAGACGTGCTTTATGTCCGTCAGTAGCGCTTCCAGTCTTCGCCACTGCCACACCTCACGGCTTCGTTCCTGCAGGAGGGTGACATTGCCGAAGTCGAGGCGTGCGATGCGCTCAGCGGCCTCGCGTGTGATGCCTTCTTCCATCAGTTCCTCGATGCGTTCGTCGAGGTGTTCCTGGATGGAGATTGAAATGTCGCCGTACCGGCGATCTCGGGAGAACAGACGGCTGAACAGGGACATTTCACACCTCCCAGGCTTTGGCGGCGGCGAGCACGCGGGTAAAACCGGCAAACATCCGTTCGAAGCTGACGACTTCGTTCTCGAGGTGACGAATACCCGCATCGGTGAGCGAATAGATCCGGGTGGGTCTGCCCTTGGCGGAGATTCCGGCCTCCGATTCCAGCAGGCCCTCCTTCAACATGCGTTGCAAGGCCGGGTAGAGCGAGCCCTCCTCGACCTGAAGGAGGTTGTCGGACACCTGCTTGATGTGTTTCACCAGCCCATAGCCGTGCATGGGACGCAGCCGTAGCGACTGGAGGATCATGATCTCCAGCGCGCCGGGGAAGAGGTCGCGATGTTCGGGGTTCTTCGCCATACCCAGGAGGTTATGGCAGAATACCTATTTTGTAAATAGGTATTCTACGAAAAATTTCATCGCCATTGGACCAGGATTTAAATGGCGCGTGCCGCAACCGGAGTTTACGGTTGCGGCACGTGAGGGACGGCCTGTGGAGTTTGCCTCGAGCTACATGAGGCTGTTCCTGGCGATGATCTCCTTGTAGAGATGACCGCTGAGCTTGAGCGTTCGCTTCTGTGTCTTGAAATCGACATAGGTGATGCCGAAACGTTTGTCATAGCCGTCCGCCCACTCGTAGTTGTCGAGCAGGCTCCAGAGGAAGTACCCCTTGATCGGGATGCCTTCGGTGACGGCGCGGTGCATGTTGGCGATGTAGTTCCGCAGGTACATGACGCGGTCCGTATCGTAGATCTCGCCGTCCGGCGCCATCTGGTCGGTGGAGGAGCAGCCGTTTTCCGTGATGAACTGCTCTTTGGGATGCCAGTTCTCGTGGATGAGCCGGGGCGCCCAGTAGAGGGCTTCGGGGCCGACGGTCAGCCAGGGGCTGAGCATGTGGGGGAAGGACGCAGGCGGCGGCACGCTGACGTAGCCAATCTCATTGTCCGCGGCGCGCACATAGTCGGGCGTGTAGACGTTGACGCCTACGAAATCGATCGGCGAGGAGATGGCGGCGAGATCTTCCGCGGTGAACTGGGGGGCATCGGCTCCGAGCTTCCTGAGGTAATGGTCGGTGTACTTTCCGCTGAGGATGACGCCGAGGTACTGCGCGTTCTCTTCGCGCATGGCGATTCTGGCGGCGGCGATATGCTCGGGCGCTTCGATGACGGGTACGGTGGCGCTGGAGTTTTCCGCGAGGCCAAGCTTCGCCCTGGGCGCTGAGGCCCGGATGGCGCGGACAGCCAGTCCGTGAGCCAGCACGGCATGGTGCGTCAGTTGCGCAAGGCGTTTGCGGCCGACCTGAAGACCGGGAGCATGCCTTCCGGAGCCGTAGCCGATCTCGGTGAAGCTCCTGATTTCGTTGGTGGTCATGATGTTCCTGACGGTGCCTGAAAGCCTGCCGGCGATGAAGCCTGCGTAGTCCGCGAAGGCCTTGGCGGTGTCGCGGTTCTCCCAGCCGCCCTTATCCTGCAAGGCCTGCGGCAGATCCCAATGAAAGAGCGTGGCGTAGGGCTCGATGCCATTGGCGAGCAGCGTCTCCGTGAGCCTGCGATAGAAGTCGATGCCAGCCTGGTTGGGGGCTCCGGTCCCGTTGGGGAAGATGCGGCTCCACGCGATGGAGAAGCGGCAGGTTTTGAGGCCGAGGCCGCGCATGAACTTCACGTCTTCGGGGTAGCGATGGTAGAAGTCATCGGCTACGTCGCCGGTGTCGCCGTTGTGTGTCTTTCCCGGTGTGTGGGAGAAGGTGTCCCAGATGGTGGGGCCACGGCCACCTTCAGTTGCTGCGCCTTCGACCTGATAAGAAGCCGTGGCGGAGCCCCAGAGGAATCCCGCGGGGAAGCTGCGTGGGCCGGATGTGTGGGGCGTTGGGGCTTGTGCCAGGGCATTGCCGGCGAGCGGCACGGAGGCAACCGACGCGCCAAGAAGGTGCGCGAAGGAGCGGCGGGAAAGGTGCTGGGACATGTTTTCTCCGGGGGCGTGAGACGGTTCAAAAGTGAGGTTGTGCAAGCACCACGATAGTAGCGTATCCGGCTTCACCCGCTTCCTAAGATGGATTTGTGGGTGGTAGAGGTCGGACCACTGTGTATTGAAAGTGGTCTGTTTTGCCCGGTTGTGGTGCGTCGCCGCAACCATGGACTTCTAAGGAGGTTACGAGACGGTGATGCGAATTTCCCAAGGTTTCACCAGGAAGATTTTGGACCGTACACGATGGACAAATGCATGGAAGATGTGGCCAAAAGCTGGGTTCGGACGATGTCGGAAAAGTGGTCTGTTTTCGCTTCGATTACCGCCCGGATCGTTCCCGATTGGGAACAGGAGCGGAGCAAGTTTCAAGTTGCCACCTGACTTACAGGCTACGGGTCGCGGTACTCGCGACGCTTGAGCTCGCGGATGGCCGGTTCGTGGCCTTGCAGGGCAGCCTGCCGAATCCAATGGCGGGATTGCGTGTAGTCATGCTCCACGCCCTGTCCGGTGGCGTAGAGGTGGCTGAGCTGGAACTGTGCTTCGGCGTTGCCCTGGTCGGCAGCCTTGCGGTACCAGGCGGCGGCCTGCGTGTGGCTGCGTGGAACGCCCTGTCCGGTGTAGTAGAGATCGGCGAGTTTCTGCTGGGCTTCGGGGAAGTTCTGGGTGGCGGCGACGCGATACCAATGGGCGGCTTCGGCGTTGCTCTGCGGGACGCCCTCGCCTTTGCGATACATGAGGCCGAGGTTGTACTGAGCCCAGGCCAAGTTGCTGTGAGCGGCTCGCTGGCACCAGAGGAAGGCTTCGGGAAAGTTGCCGGCGGCGTAGAAGCGGAAGCTGAGGTTGGCCTGGGCGTAGGCGTGGCCTTGCTCGGCGGCTTTGCGCTCCCAGAGGGCGGACTGAGCGTCGTCCTGCGGGAGGCCCTGACCGGCGTCGTAGAGGGTGCTGAGGAGGTACTGGGACTCGGCGTGGCCCTGCTCGGCGGCGCGTTGGAAGGCGGCTGCGGCTTCCTGGAAGTTGCCGATGTTGTAGGCGGCGACGGCTTCACGGTAGTGCGGGTTGGAGGCTGCGTTGGCGGCATCGCGGCGACCGCGGGCGATGATGCCGGTGCGCGTGGCGTGGAGCGAGAGGGCGGCTCCGGTGGGGATGTGCTGGAGACCTGTCCTGACTTTATCGTCCATGGGCGGCGATCTGGCGGTCGATGAGCTCGAAGCGGCGCTGGGCGTCGGCGACCTGGTCGCGGAGGCTGGCGGCGAGCTCGGTGAGGAGATCGCGGTGCTCGCGGGCGGCGGCTTCGGCGTCGAGGTGGAGTTGGGCGAGTTCGCTGGAGAGCAGGGTGTGACGCTCGGCGTCGAGGTTGGCGATGTCGCGTTGGGCGTGCTGGATCTGGCGGGTGATGCGCAGGAGCTCCGCGGTGGGGCCTTCGCCGGCGATGGAGGCGTTGATCTCGCGGTGATCGTCGAGGAGGCGCTGGAGGGTTTCGGTATCGCCGCGGCTATAGGCCTGGTTGGCGCGCGCCATGAGGAGCGTGAAGTGCTTCTGTTCGGCATCGTCGCGCGCGAAGTCGGGGTGGATGCGCTTCGCTACGTCCCGGAAGAGGGCCTTGAGACTGGGGGGCGGATCGAACTCCTCGGCTTCGTGGGCTGATCCGAAGGCGGCGTCGTGAGTCTCCTGCGCCTGGCGGCGGGTTTCCTCGGCGTGACGGCGGGCGGAGTCGGAGTCGTAGAGGTCGACTTCGCGTTCCGCGATGCGTGCTTCGAGTTCGTCGAGCTGGGCGTAAAGGATGCCGACCTGACGGAGGTAGCGGCCTTCGAAGGTCTTGAGTTGCGCGCGGAGTTGAGCGAGCTCTGACTCGCGTTCGGCGAGCGTGGTGCGGACTGCGGCAAGCTGCTCGCGCTTGTCGAGGAGGGATGCTGCATCCGGAGTTTGCTGGAGGATGATTTCGGCTGGCATAGAACCTTCCCCCATGAGGGGAAGATCCAGTTTAGCGGAATCGATGTGTGCTTATGTTGGGAGCCTGATGCGGCTAGTGGAGATGGGGCTGCAGCTTGGGCATGGTGGTGGATGGCATGAGTTCGCGGCTCTTGACCCGGACGGCGCGCTTCTGCTCGATGCGGCTGAGTCGCTCGGCCACGGCGAGGCTGATGAAGTGATTGAGCGATGTGCCTTCTTCCTGCGCGAACTGTGTTGCCTGTTCTCGCAGGGAGAGAGGCAAACGGAGTAAAAAGCTCTGCTTCCGTTTCAATTCCGGTTCCATGTGTGAGCCTCTCGGTTTGGTGTTTGGACGACCTTGTTGAAGGGTCGATCGGACCGAGTATTGACCAGCGAGTGGTCGCTTGGCAAGGGCCTGGATTACTTCCGTACCGTGACAATTTCGAGCTTGAAAACTTGACGACGATCAAGGCGCTTCGTGAGAGGGGTCTGATATCACACACGATATTGTTCTCGCGTTTTATTCGGTTTTGAGGGCAAAGACCTCTATCGCGCAAGGGCAGGCACAGGTCATTCTGCATTCGCGACTTCGTTTGCCGATCTCCAGTTCGAGAGAGGCCTTCCTGGGTAGCCATTCATTTTTTAGAGCAATCGGAGTGAACATCACATGGGACAGTTCCTCACACACGCGGCTTCAGATACGGTCTTGGGATCTCCTGCTTCACGGCATGAGATCGACCTTGCGCAGCCTTCATCCTCCCCAACCTGCACGACGTCACCATTCCGGGCAACGAGTGTGTTCCGCGTTCCCGGATTTCTCTGGATCATGCTGTGTGTGGCCTGCATGACGCTGGCGGGCTGCGGCTCAGGCGGCTATGCGGGTGGTGGGATCACGGGGCTTTCCACGAGCGCCGTCAATCTTGACGCTGGACAATCGGAGACGATCAACGCGACGATCCAGGGAACGAATCCGATCACATGGACTCTCTCCTGCACGACGGGATGTGGGTCGGTCGCGTCTTCTTCGGCGGGCTCGGTGGTGTATAGCGCACCATCGGGTATCACGTCGCCGTTGAAGCTGACGTTGACGGGCACGACGATGGGCACGACGAACTCCCAGTCCGTGAGCATCACGGTGAACCCGGATCCGGTGATTACAGGTGCGGCGCCCTCCGGCACCGTGGGTACGGCCTACTCCATGACGCTGAGCGCGACGGGCGGAACGGGCGCGCTCAAATGGAGCATCGCAAGCGGGACTTTGCCTGCGGGGCTGAGTTTCAATGCGACCAGCGCTACGATTTCGGGCACGCCCACCACGGTGGGCGAGTCCACGTTTACGGCGCAGATCACCGACTCGAGTGATGTGCCGTATACGACGACGGCGCAGAGGACGATTGTGATTGCAGCCGGCGGCGCGGCGCTTTCGTTGACGGGCAATCCTACCGCGGGTACGGTGGGCACGGCTTACTCGACGGCGTTCCAGGCTGCGGGCGGCACGGGACCGTACACGTACAGCTTGACCTCCGGCGCGTTGCCTTCGGGCCTTTCGCTTTCGGCGTCGACCGGTGTGGTCTCCGGAACACCGACCGCAGCGGGAACCTCCGGGTTCACGGTTCAGGCGCAGGATTCGACCGGGGCGAAGGCTTCGGGAACCTACAGCATCGTGATCGCGAGCGGGACGAGCCCGTTGACGATCAGTGTTGCTTCGCTTCCGAACGGCACGGTGGGAACGCCTTACTCGTCGACGATCGGCGTGACGGGCGGAACTGCGCCTTACACCTGCACGATCACCTCGGGCACACTGCCCGCGGGACTTTCGCTGGGTGGCGGTTGCGTGGTGAGTGGAACGCCTACGGCCGCCGGCACGGCGAACCTTACGGTGAAGGCGACGGACTCGGCCAATCCCACGGCGACGACGAGTGGACCGGTGAGTCTGACGATTGCACCGGCACCGCTTGCGATTACCGTGGCCTCGCTGCCGAACGGCCAGGTTGCCGTTGCGTACAGCGCGACGGTCGGCGTGAGCGGCGGCACTGGGCCGTACAGCTGCTCGGTGACGTCCGGCACGTTGCCGGCCGGACTGTCGATGGGAGCGGGTTGCGTGGTGAGCGGAACACCGACCACGGCGGGCACTGCGAACCTTACGGTGCGGGCTACGGACTCGAGCAACCCTGTGCTGAATACAAGCGGTCCGGTGAGCATCACGATCGCTCCAGCGGGGCTTTCGATTACGACGGGTGCGCTGCCGGGTGGAACGGTGGCTGTGCCTTACTCGGCGACCATCGGTGTCGCGGGCGGAACGTCTCCGTATAGCTGCTCGATCACGTCGGGTGCGCTGCCTGCGGGTCTTACGCTTGGCGCAGGCTGCGTGGTGAGTGGAACGCCGACGGTGGCGGGTACGTCGAACCTGGTCGTGAAGGCGACGGATGCGGGCAGCCCCATGCTGACCGCGAGCGGGCCGGTTACGGTCACGATCGTTCCTGCACCGGCGAACATCATCATCAGCTCGCCGCCGACGGCGACGGTTGGCACTCCGTATACCGGGCCGATTCCGGTCTCGGGAGGCGCACCGCCGTACACCTGCACGATCACCGCGGGCACGCTTCCGGCCGGACTTACGCTGGGTGCGGGTTGCGTGATCAGCGGTACGCCGACCACCGCAGGGCCTTCGACGATTACAGTGAAGGCGGTCGATTCGAGCAATCCGGTGAATACAGGCACAGGGCCGATCACGGTGACGGTGCAGGCAGCCGGGCCGACGCTGATGCTGGCGTCTCCACCCGCGGCTACCCTGAACACACCTTACACGGGAACGATTCCGGTGACGGGCGGAACTGGTCCGTACTCGTGCTCGATCAGTTCGGGCGCGTTGCCTGCCGGACTTACGCTGGGTGCGGGATGCGTGATCTCGGGAACGCCGACGGTTACGGGCACGTCTTCGGTGACGGTGACGGCGACGGACTCCAGCCATCCACAGGGCAGCGGTACGGGGCCTGTGACGGTGACGGTGGGCGGTGGGGCTACGTTGACCCTCACCTCGCCTCCGGGAGCTACGGCGGGTACTCCGTATAGCGGTCCGATCGGTGTGACGGGCGGAACGGCTCCTTACACCTGCGCGCTGGTGTCGGGTACGCTTCCTGCCGGTCTTACGCTGGGTACGAACTGCGTGGTTACGGGAACGCCGACGACGCCGGGTACCTCGTCCATCACGGTGAAGGCGACGGACTCCGGAAGCCCGGTGGTGACGTCGACGGGAACGGTGAGCATCGTGGTCGCACCGGCTACGCTGACGCTCTCGGTCTCTTCACTGCCCAATGGAACGGTCGGTGTCGCCTACGCGCAGACGATTGGCGCGGCGGGCGGAACGGCTCCGTACAGCTGCACGATTATGGCGGGCACGCTGCCAGCAGGGCTCTCGCTTGGAGCGGGATGCCTGGTGAGCGGAACGCCGACGACCGCGGGTACATCGAACCTGACGGTACGGGTGACCGACGCGGGCAGCCCGATGCAGACGGCTACCGGGCCGGTGAGCATCACGATCGTGGCGTCGCCTTTGACGGTCACGGTTGGGGCGCTTCCGAATGGCACGGTGGGTGCGCCTTACTCGTCCACGATTGGCGTCTTGGGTGGAACGGGTCCGTACTCCTGCGCGATCACGACAGGGACACTGCCTGCCGGGTTGACGCTTGGAGCGGGATGCGTGGTGAGTGGAACGCCGACGACGGCCGGTCTCTCGACCATGACGGTGAAGGCGACCGACTCCGGCAATCCGGTGCAGACGGCGAGCGGTCAGGTGACGATCACAATCCTGCCTGCGGCGCTGACGCTTGCTGTGACGACGCTGCCGAATGGAGTGGTGGGAACGCCCTACACGGCCACGGTCGGCGTGAATGGCGGCACTGCTCCGTATAGCTGCTCGATCACGGCGGGCACGCTGCCTGCGGGGCTTACGCTGGGTGCAGGATGCTCGGTGAGCGGAACGCCTACGGTTGCCGGCACGTCGAACCTGACGGTGAAGGCGACGGATGCAGGCACTCCAAGCCAGACGACGAGCGGTCCGGTCAGCATCACGATCACGGCGGCTCCGACGCTGACGATTACGTCTCCGCCAGCGGCTACTGCGGGAACTCCTTACACCGGCACCATCGGTGTGACGGGAGGTACCGCGCCCTATACCTGCACCATTACCGCTGGGACGCTGCCGACCGGCCTGACGCTTGGGGCGGGATGCGTGGTGAGTGGAACGCCGACTACGGCGGGAAGCAGCCCGATCACCGTGAAGGCGACGGACTCCAGCAGTCCTGCGACCACCAGCTCGGGCCCCGTGACGATTACGGTGAACGCGGCGGCTGTCACGCTGACGTTGAGTTCGCCTGCGAACGCCACGGTTGCTACGCCCTACGTTGGAGTGATCGGCGTGAGCAATGGCACGGCACCTTATAGCTGCACACTGGCGGGGGGGACGCTCCCGGCTGGTCTGACGCTTGGGTCTGCCTGCACGGTCACCGGTACCCCGACGACTGCTGGAGTGAGCACTGTCTCGATCACCGCGACGGATGCCAGCACACCGGTCAAGACCACAACGGGGCCTGTTGCGATCACGGTTCTTCCCGTGCCGCCGCTGACCTTTACCGGATCGCTTCCGAACGCAACGATTGGCGTTGCGTATAACCAGACGCTGCATGCTTCGGGTGGAATCGGTCCCTACACGTACGCCGTCACGACGGGCGCTCTGCCTGCCGGATTGACGCTCTCGACAGCAGGTGTCGTGAGCGGCACGCCGACGGCTCCCGGGGCGAGCAGCTTTACGGTTACGGCAACGGATAGCGAAGCCACACCGCAGACTGCAGCTCTGCCTCTTGTTCTCCTGGTCGTCTATCCCACCACGCCGAACGATCCTGAGTTGACGGGGCCCTATGCCTTCCTCTTCCAGGGTTACGACGATGAGGTGGCGGGCGTGCTCGCTTACAAGACCGCTTCGGTCGGCAGCTTTACGGCTGACGGTACGGGCGTTCTCAGCGCGGGCGAACTGGATTCGAATCATCAGACGTCGAATCCGACGGGTAACACGATCAGCAGCAGCAACTTCGTGGGCACGTACACCATCGGTACGGACCAGCGCGGGACGATGGCGATCACGACGCTGAACGCCGACGGCACCACTGGCTCCACCGCGATCTATGCGATCTCGGTGAAGGCTCCGGTGGCTCCGGCGACGGTCGCGACGAAGGCGGACATGATCGAGTTCGACTCGAATAACCTCAGTGGCACGAAGGGATCGGGGACTCTGCTGCAGCAGCAGCCCACGACCTTCGCGGCTGGCCTGACAGGCAGCTATGCCTTTGGGCTCTCCGGTGACTCGCCTTGCCTGCCGGCCTGCACGGTGGGGATCTTCGCCGGTCCCGCTGCTTCGGTCGGTCAGTTCTCAACCGATGGCGCGGGCGCGATCAGCGGTGGAACGGGCGATGAGAATATCGCCCAGACCAACCTTGCCAACTCGTCGCTGAGCGGCACCTACACGACGGCCGATGGCAATGGCCGCCTGGAGATGTCGATGCAGACGACGGGAACACCGGCAGGGGTGTACCCGACCGACTACGCGGTGTACCTGGTTGGAGCGGATCAGGCCTTTATCCTCTCCACGGACAAACACTCGTCGTACATCCTGCTGGCCGGTACGGCGCAGCGGCAGACGACGACAACCTTCAGCAACGCTTCGATGAGCGGGCCGTACGTGGGGTATGAGAACTCCGCGACGAACCCGGGTCTTGTTGGCGCGACGCTGCAGAATGTGCTGAACCTGTCCACATCCACGATCTTCCGGGGTACGGCGGATGCGGCCGGGACATGCAATACGACCAACGTCGACATCGGCGGCCTGACGGGTCTGGTGAATGGATTGACCGGACTGGGCAGCGGCGCTCCTATCCTCAACGCACTTCTGGGCACCTACCAGTCGACGGGTAATAGCGTCTGCACGGTAAGCAGCAATGGAAGAGGCGTTCTCAACTATCCTGCGCCGAGCGGCTTGCTGCCTGGCATTCTGACCCTGCTTGGATTGGGCAATACGCCTCCTCCGGCACGCGTCTTCTACCTCGTTGCACCGAACCGGGGCTACTTCCTGGAGACGGGCTACGCTGGTCTCGGCAACTTCGAACCGCAGACGGGATCGCCCTTCAGCTTCTCCACGCTGAATGGAACGTACGTCTACGGCACGACGGCGGCGAGTACGGTGGCGAGCATCGACGGCTCCGGTACGTTTACCGCGGACGGAGCGGGCCACGCATCCACCACGACCGATCTGAACGTCGGTGTGGGAACGATCAACATACTTCAGCTCGGGGTGACCGGCACGCAGAACTACACCCTGACCGACGCAACCGCGGGCCGCTACCTGCTGGGCTCCTCCACGGTGATCTACGCGATCTCGCCAACACGGTTCGTACTTCTCGATACGAGCGCGCTGTCGACCTCGCCTTCGGTCGTGCTGTTGTACTAAGTCGCTCAAAAAAAACTCAACACCGGGCCCCGGATGGGGCCCGGAAGGAGATAGGAAGATGCGTATGTCGAAGGTAGCTCTTGTTCTTCTTGCGGCGGGCGCTGTTGCCCCTGCTCTGAACGCACAGGCCATCCCGGTGAGCTCAGGGTTTGCGACTCCACGGGTGGAGATCTCGGCGGGCTACAACTTTATCAAAGCGAACGCTCCACCATCCGGTTGCGAGTGCTTCAACCTCAATGGCGCTTATGTCTCGGCGGACTACAACTTCCTGAACTGGCTTGCGGTGACCGGTGAGTTTACGACCGGGCATGCGAACAAGATCAGTGCGCTTGGGCAGAATCTGACGCTGAGGACCTATATGGGAGGACCGAAGGTTTCACTGCGCATGAATCGCTTTGTACCGTATGGTGAGGTTCTTTTCGGCGAGGCGCAGGGAAGCGACTCTTACTTTCCGACGGCGACGAGCTACACGACGAGCGCGTCGAGTTTCGCGCTGTCCGTGGGCGGGGGCCTGGATGTCAATCTGACGAGACGGTTTGCGGTTCGTGTGCCGGATGTGCAGTATCTGCGAACGGGATTTCCCAATGCCGCGGACAACGAGCAGAACCAACTGATGATTGGGGTGGGAGTTGTGGTGAAGTTCGGCGCGCGGGACGCGTGGTCTTCTCCCGCTCCGGTGGTACCGCCGCGTCCCAGCGAGATCGAGTTTTCGTGCAGTGGCAATGCGGGCAACATCGAACCGGGACAGCTTTTGCGGATCATGGGTGATGCGAAGACCACGCCGGATCAGTTGAAGGTGGTCTATTCGTGGTCAACCAACGGAGGCACGGTTACGGGGGGCGGACGGAGCATCAGCATCGATACGACGGGTCTGCCGGCGGGGGAATACACGGTTACGGGAACGGCGGCGCTGGCTTCGAGTCCGTCGACGAACCAGAGCTGCGAGGTCGCGTTCCGTGTCAATGCGCCGAAGCCCGCGGTGGTGGACACGCCTGTGCCTGCGGCGGCGCCGACGGCGGCAGAGATGAAGAAGGACAAGGAGTTTCACGATAACGTTCCGGACGCTCTGTTCGACTACGACAGCTACACGATCCGACCCGATGCGCAAGAGGCGGTGGAGCATGCGGCTGCCTACCTGATGGCTCATCCTACGATCAACGTGATTATCGCGGGCTATTCGGACGAGCGTGGATCCGCGGAGTACAACCTAGCGCTTGGCGAGAAGCGAGCGAATGCCGCCCGGGATAGCCTGATGCGTCTGGGAGTTCCCGGGCAGCGTTTGCGGATCGTCAGCTATGGCAAGGAGACACCTGTATGCAGCACGCAGGATGAGACGTGCTATCAGCAGAACCGGCGGGCCGCGTTTGCGTTGAGTCGCTGACGGAGCACTACGGCTGGAAAGGAACCGCCCCTGAAGCTGGACCATCGGTCCAGCTTCAGGGGCGGTTTGCTGCGCTTCCGATGGATCGTGTTCGGTGGGGCGGCGGCTGTGGGATTGGCCATTTTCGCGCGGGGTTGGCGTTCGGCGGCGATGCTGTTATGAAGGTGCTGATTGCGGTAGGCCTATGCGCAGGTTTCGCGTGGCGGGCGACTCTGGACGACTGAGTGCTGTATGCATGCCGACAGACTTCCGGGTGCTTGAAGCACGCATGACGAGACCTCAGGCAATGATCCGAAGGCCGCCAGGATTCGCCGGCTTATCGACAGGCTTGGGTGTGAGCGCTTCGCGCCGGGCCAGGAGCTCGATCATCTCGATGAGCGGGATGCCTTTGCTGAAGAGAAAGCCCTGGGCGAGGATGCAGCCGTAGGAGACGAGCTGGCGCCGCTGTTCTTCTTCTTCCACACCCTCCGCGGTCACTTTCATCTTGGCGGCTGCGGCGATGTTGATGACGAACTGCACGATCTCCGCGTTGATCGGGCTCTTGCTCATGTTCTTGACAAAGGACTGATCGAGCTTCAAGGTGTCGATGGGGTACTTGCCGATGTAGCTCAAAGAAGAGTAGCCGGTACCGAAGTCGTCGAATGCGATTTGCACCCCGAGGGCGCGGATGTCTTCGAAAAGCTTGCCGACGCGCGCTGCATCTGTGAGGAAGATGCTCTCCGTGATCTCAAGCTGAAGCCATGTGGGATCGATCTTCGTTTCTTCGAGGACTTCGACGAGCTCAGAGAAGAAGGTGGGTACGTCGAGTTGCTTGCTGGATACGTTGAGGCTCATGAGGAGTTTCTTGCCGGCTGCCGCGTGAAGCGCAGCCATGTCGCGGCACCCGCGTTTGATGACCCATTGGCCGATACTGACGATGTGCCCCGACTCTTCAGCCAGCTTGATGAAGTCGCCAGGGAAGAGAAGACCGCGGGTGGGATGATTCCACCGGATGAGGGCTTCCATGCCAAAGATGGACCAGTCGCGCATATCGACGAGTGGTTGGTAGAAGAGCTCGAACTCCTCGTTTTGAATCGCCGCAGTGAGCTGAAGCCGGGCCTGCATGGAGGCCATGGCAGCCTCCTGCATGGTGGGATGATAGGTGACGACGCGACCGCCACCCTCGCGTTTTGCGTGGTACATGGCCGTATCCGCGTCGCGCAGGATCTCTTCGGCGTCGGTGTAGCTTGGGATGATCTGGCAGTGCCCCACGCTGGCTTCCATCGGGATGGACATGCCACCGAGGATCACAGGCTCCTCGATCACGGTGAGGAGGCGCTGCGCCGTTCTCAGGGCCTGCCCAACTCCACGAACATCCGGCAAGATGACGGCGAATTCATCGCCGCCTACGCGTGCAAGGATCTCGCCGGGGCGCATGCATTGCTTCAGCCGTTGAGCCATCTCGATGAGAAGAAGATCACCCAGGCGGGCACCGAACATGTCGTTGACTGCTTTGAAGGTGTCGAGATCGATGTAGAGGACATGGGCGTTGACGTTGGTGCTGGCGTGAACCTTGTCCAGCACCGCAGGAAGGGTTTCCATGAGATGTGCGCGGTTGAAGAGGCCGGTGAGGCTATCGTGAAACGCGGCATGGCGCAGCTTGACTTCGGTTCTCTTTCTTTCCCGGATCTCTTCGGCGAGAGCGTCGTTTTGCTGACGTGTGACCTTCTGCTCCGTGAGCACTGTTTGCATGCGGTGACGATCTTCGGTCTGAGCGAGCTCTTTCTTACGCTTGGATGTGCTGCGTTGCTGGATGACGGCAACCAGGACGAGGAACGATGCCACGAAGAGAGCAAGAACGAGCGTGAGGGCCACAGGAGAGATGTGGACGGCCTCTCCTGCTCCAGCCGGTGAGGAGAACAGCCCCATTGCACACTCGTTCTGTATCGACCCTGCGAATCGCGTCATGCGTTCTTTCTCCCTTCGATGAAGCCTGGATGGGCGTCGACTTACTCCGCATACACGGATGTAAGCGAGTTCGTTTTCCTGTGGTGATACTCCCGCTTCACCAATATCTGCGCGCCAATTACCTGAGTGCAAGGGGTGATATCACGAGTGATATTGAAACCGGGATGAAATTGCGGACGGGTGTTGCAACCTATTTTTTTTATGTTTTTATGGGGATGTCGCAACCGCTTCCACATACTTTGAGGTTGTTTGGGTTGCGGCAACTACTTCGGGTAAGCGCTGTAAAACAGGTAGGACATCCAAGGGGGATGAAATGAAAATGAATAAGAGTCTTGTGTCCGCATTTCTTGCCGATGAGTCCGGTCAGGATCTCATCGAGTACGCACTGGTCGCCTCGCTCGTCGGTCTCGCCGCAGTGGCCACGCTGCAATCGCTTGCCACTTCCATCACCGGAGTCTTCACCTCCATCGGTGCAAGGCTGAATGCGGCGGTTGCGGGCTAACTCACTTCATGTCGAGGACCGGGTAGCCGGTCCTCGACATGCAAACCATTGCACTCTGCGCAGCGTGAGATGAAAGTGTGTCGGGGGAGACGCAGATGTCAATCGATAAAGATTTGATCTATCCGGTGTTTGCTGTGGTGTGCGGGCTTGCAGCCGCTGTGACGGATATTCGCAGCCGGAAGATTCCGAACAGTCTCACGGGTTCAGCATTGATTGCGGGTCTGTGTCTTCACCTGAGCCTCGATGGGTGGCGCGGGCTCCTGAGCTCGCTGGCAGCAGCCCTCATCGCCGGCTCGATCTTTCTCTTCTTTTACGTAGCAGGTGGCATGGGGGCGGGCGATGTCAAGCTGATCGCCGCTGCCTCCGCCCTGGTGGGTCTCGGAAACACGGCACCGTTGCTTATCTTTACGACACTTGCAGGCGGCGTGATGGGACTGGTCCTTGCCGCAATCCATGGACGCCTGCTCGCGACGCTGCGCAATATGCTTCGCCTCGCCGTACACCATCGCGAAGAGGGCTTGACTCCGCATCCTGAACTCAATGTTTCCAATCCGGCAACGCTTCGTCTGCCTTACGGCATTGCCATCGCGGCTGGATGTCTTTTGACGCTCTACACTTCAACCATACGGGGCTTTGGCCTATGATCGCTCGCCGTCTTCTTCTCGCCCTGTCTCTCGCCATCGTGATTTCGGGACTCTTCACCTACTGGCTGAGCAAACGATTCAGTCATTCGAAGGCAGCCCCCGTGGCGCAGCTCAACTATGTCTCCACCGTCCATGAGATGAAGGTCGGAGACAACCTAAAAGCAGCCGATCTGACGATGATCGCGTGGCCCAGCACTACACCTCTGCAAGGCGCTTTCCTGAAGCAGGAAGATGTCGTGGGTCGTACGTTGCTCTATCCCATCGCCGCGCATCAGCCAGTGCTTGAACATCAACTGTCCGGGGCCGGGGGAGGGAACGGACTTTCAACGAGGATTCCCGATGGGATGCGCGCCCTGTCGCTCAAGTCCGACCAGGTTGTGGGTGTCGCGGGCTTCCTATTTCCGGGGACTCATGTGGATGTTCTGGTGACGTACCACGCGAATGGTTCCAACGACCCTGTCACGGCGACGGTTCTGCAGGACGCTCCCATCCTTGCGGCGGGACAGAAGATGCAGCCCGATCCCGATGGCAAGGCGAATACGGTGGATGTCGTGACGCTGCTCGTCTCGCCGCAGGATGCCGAGAAGGCGGTGCTGGCGAGCACGCAGGGCACGGTGCATTTCGTCCTTCGCAATGGCGAGGATCACGAGCAGGTCAACGATCAGCCGATGCAGATTTCTTCGCTGGGGAAGGTTGCGGCTGTGAAAGCTCCCGAACGGGTTGTGGCGAAGAAAGTTGTCGTCGCAGCCGCTGCACCGAAACCTTACAGCATTGAAGTTCTGCGCGGTGACAAGCAGACTGTGGAGACCTTCTAATGACATTCAGAGTGCGTATTGCAAGACTCCTGTGCTGTGTGGCATGGCTGCCCTTCGCCGGTTATGCCCAGAGCGCTGCGCCGGTGACCGATGCGGCAGACGCCGCGGCTGCCGACTTTTCAAGCTCCGTTCCGTATGCGCCGGTGATGCGTGTGATCGTGGGGCGCACGGTCACGATCAACACCAAACACAGGCTGACGAAGGTCTACGTGACAGACCCTTCGATTCTGCTCTCTTACACCGCGAGTCCCAATCAGGTGTTGGTGACCGCGAAACAGGCTGGGGTTAGCTCACTGGTGTTGTGGGATGAAGCGGGCGAGTCTCGCACGTTCTTCTTCTCCGCCGATGTGGACATCACCCGGTTGCAGGGTGCCCTGAAGCAGGCGATGCCGAACGAAATGATCGAGGCACAGGGCGATCAGGGACGCGTGATTCTGACCGGCCATACGAGCTCGGCGGCACTCTCCGAATCGGCTGTGCATCTTGCGGCACTGTACTCAAAGGAAGTCTCCAATACGATCGTGGTGAACTCCGCAGCGATCAAGCAGGTACGTTTGAAGGTGCGGATCGTCGAGGTCGATCGATCGAAGCTCGACCAGTTCGCCTTCAATTTCTTCAGTGCCGGGGGCAAGAATCTGGCGTCGACGACGACGAATCAGTTTCCTTCGACCGCTAGCGTGACAACGAGCGGTTCGTCGGGAAGTAGTTCCTCAGGGACGTCGAATAGCGTGGGGCAGAATACGGTCTCCGTCTCGAATCCGCTGAACTTCCTTCTGTATAGCTCGCAACTGAATGTTGGAGCGATGCTGCAGGATCTCGAATCGCGGCAGGTGCTGCAGATCCTGGCAGAGCCGAACATTACAACGCTGAGTGGGCTGAAGGCGAATTTCCTGGCAGGTGGTGAGTTTCCTTTTCCAGTGGTCCAGGGTACGTCGGGAGGTCTCACGTCGATCTCGGTGCAGTTCCGGCCATACGGCGTGAAGGTTGAGTTTCTCCCGGTCGTCAATGTGGATGGTTCGATTCAACTCAGCGTGTCGCCGGAGGTGAGCGCGCTGGACTATACGAACGCTGTCACGATCAGTGGATATACGATCCCGGCACTCTCGACCAGACGCGCCGACACGCAGGTTGTGCTGAAGAGTGGACAGAGTTTCGCGATCTCAGGGTTGCTCGATAAGCGGACGACAGACTCTCTTGCACGCACGCCCGGTGCTGCGAACATTCCGATTCTGGGGAAGCTGTTCAAGTCGAAGAATATCAACCATTCGACCACGGAACTGATTGTCATCGTCACACCGGAGATCGTGGATCCTCTGCACAACCCGGATCATTTCCTTGAACCTCTGCCGGCTGTGCCGTTTCTCGATCCAAAGGTCTTTGACGCTCACCTTCCCAAGATTCAACCCAACTAGACGCCTGCCAGACGGAGGGAGCTCATCTTGACGAACTTAGATCATGTGCTGGATGTGAGGGAGACCGCGGTCCTGGCTGTTCATCTCGACGCGGACTTTGTAGAGACGCTTGAAGAGACGTTCGACCGGAGAGGTTGGAAGATCAATCTCTCGACCTTCGATGCTTATCTTTCGGCGGAGCGGCGTCCGGCTCTGGGCGCGCTGAAGTCTGCGGTGTGTATTGTTTTCGTGGACTTCGACAGCAACGCCGCCGAAGCTGTGGAGACGGTTCGCTATCTGAGCCAGATGCTCAGCGGCGGTGTGAGTGTTGTCGCGGTTGCGAACGAGTTGAAGTCGGAGACGGTGTTGTCGGCGATGCGGGCCGGATGCAGTGAAGTGGTGAAGCGCGAGGCGTCGTCGAGTGAGATGCTCGAAACCATCGAGCGTCTGCGCGGGAGCTGGTCGTCAACGCCAGCGGCAACGACGTCGCAAGGGGCGGTCATCGCGTTCTTCGGTGCGAAGGGTGGAACGGGCACGACGACCCTGGCAGTGCATCTGGCGACTTCTCTCGTTCGGCGCCATCAGAAGCGGGTGCTGCTGATCGACCATCATCCAGAGCTTGGTCATGTCTGTGTCTATCTTGGGCTGGATGGGACACGGTGCCACTTTCAAGAGGTTGTGCGCAATGTCGGGCGGTTGGATAGTGAGCTGCTTCGCGGGTTCGTGGCGCGGCATGCATCGGGCCTGGAGGTCTTGTCGTCGCCCGATCTATGCGGAGGAGAGAAGCCCGTTGAAGCGCATGCGGTCAGCAGGACGCTGGAGTTTCTGAGTACGGAGTACGACTTCGTGATTCTGGATTGCGCGACCGCAACGGAGGAGTACAACGTGCCCGTGATCGAGTCTTCGTCGATGTTGTATCTTGTCGCTTCTCCCGATGTGGGCTCTGTGCGCAACCTATCGCGCTATGTGGACGCGCTTTCGCACGGAGACCAAGCGAGCGACAAAGTGAAGGTTGTGATGAACCGCTCGAGTTCGACGTATGCCATCGAGATTCCCCAGATTGAACAGGCGATCAAGTTGCCGGTTTCCATCAAGATCTCAAGCGCGTATCCGGAGCTTGTCCGTGCCGGGAACCTGGGCGAGCCGATGTCGCCCGATGCAAACACCGAGGTTACCAATCAATTTGTGAAGTGGGCCAATACGCTCGTTGGGATTTCATCCGAAGTCGCCGTGCCAAAGAAGAACAAGAAGGTTTTTGGCATGTTGAATCTCTTGAAGGCATAGCCGATAGGAACATGGGGTGCGTGGAATGGATGTCGCCGGAACCGATTTATTGCCAAGCCGAACTCCGATGCAATCGCCGCGCGTGAGCAGGGGAGTGCCCGAAGCTCTTCAGCAACAGATCAAGTCCGCGGTTCATAAAGAGCTCATCAAGCGGCTGGATCTGAATCGGCTGGATGAGTTCAATCAGACCAGGGCGGGGCAGCAGCAGCTCTTCACGCTGATCCAGAAACTGATGACGGAGCATGGCATTCCGCTGAGTACCACGGAGCGGGACAAGCTGAGCCAGGAGGTGGTGGATGAGGTGTTTGGACTCGGTCCGCTGGAGCCCCTGCTGAACGACTACACGGTCAACGACATTCTCGTGAACACGTATAACTCCGTGTATGTGGAGCGGCGGGGGATTCTTGAGAAGACGAATATCGTCTTCAAAGACAACCGTCACCTGATGCACATCATCGACAAGATCGTGTCGGCTGTCGGCCGCCGGATCGATGAATCTTCGCCCATGGTGGATGCGAGGCTCGCGGACGGGTCGCGTGTGAATGTGATTATCCCTCCGCTTGCGATCGATGGGCCGATTCTGTCCATTCGGCGGTTCGGCCAGACTCCGCTTCGCTCCGACGATCTTCTGCGTTCGCAGATGCTGACGAAGCCGATGCTGGATCTTCTGCAGAGAGCCGTGGAGTGCAGACTCAACATCGTGGTTTCGGGTGGTACGGGCTCCGGCAAGACGACGCTGTTGAATGTTCTTTCCGGCTTCATCTCAGCGAGAGAGCGCATTGTGACGATTGAAGATTCGGCTGAACTTCAATTGAAGCAAGAGCATGTTGTGCGGCTGGAGACTCGTCCACCGAACACGGAGGGGCATGGCGCGGTGCGGCAGCGAGAGCTGATGATCAATGCGCTGCGCATGCGTCCGGATCGCATCGTGGTCGGTGAGGTTCGCGGCGAAGAGACGCTGGACATGCTGCAGGCGATGAACACCGGTCACGATGGATCGCTGACGACGATCCACTCCAACTCGCCGCGCGATGCGCTGGCACGTATCGAAACGATGGTGATGATGGGAGACATTCGGCTGCCGGATAAGGCGATCCGCGCCCAGATTGCTTCGGCGATTCACCTGATCGTCCAGGTGGCCCGCATGAACGACGGAACACGCCGCATCACCCATATTACGGAGTTGACGGGATCGTATAGCGACTCGGTGAGCATGAACGACCTGTTTCTCTTCGAGAAGAAGGGTCTCACGGCAGCGGGCAAGGTGAGGGGCAGGTTCCATTCCACGGGTATTCTGCCGAAGTTCGCGGAGAAGCTTTCAGCGTCAGGTCTCAGTCTGCCGCACAATCTGTTGAATCATTCCGAAGAGGTGTAACGAGGCTCTCCCATGATTGTCCTGGCACTTGTGTTTTGCATGTTGCTCTTCTTCATCTTCGCCGCGGTGATTTATGCGACCGGACCTTCCACGGAGCAGGCCGCCGTGCATCGTCGCATCGAGCAGATCCTTTCGACGCATACGCGCAGCCAGGAGGTTGCGGCGGTCCTGCCGTCCTATCTCGATAAGCGCGAGGATGGATTCCTGGGGTTGCTCGACGAAAGACTTGCGAAGAAGCGTTTGACGCATGGGCTGCAGAGGCTGATTGTGCAGGGGCAGACCTCGACGACGGTCGCAAAGATCCTGCTTATTTCCGGGGCGGCTGCGATTGCGACGTTTGCGGCGGTGTATCTCTTCTTTTCGATGTTGCTGCTCGCTGTCGGTTGTGGGCTGTTGGCCGGTGTTATTCCGACCATCTTCCTTCAGTACAAGCGTGCGAAGCGCATCGCGGCCTTCAATAACGCTCTGCCCGACGCGGTTGAGATGTTTGCCCGCGCTCTTCGCGTTGGAAATTCACTGGTTGCGTCGATCCAGATCGTGGCCGAGGAGTCGGTTGAGCCCGCCAAGACGGAGTTCGCTGAGGTCTTCAAGAAGCAGAACTACGGTCTTCCGTTGCGCGATGCACTGATACAGATGATCGATCGTGTTCCCTCGATGGATCTGCAGGTTGTGGTGACCGCGATTCTCGTGCAGAAGGATTCCGGGGGCAATCTTGTGGAGATCCTGGAGCGCACTGTCGCAGTGATCCGCGACCGCCTGCGTATTCAGCGTGAGATCAAAACACACACTGCGCAAGGGCGCATGACGGGATGGATTCTTTGCCTGCTGCCGCTTGCGATGTTGTTGTGCATCAACCTGCTGAATCCGGGGTATTCCACGGTGCTCTTTCATGACCCGACAGGGCAACGCCTTCTCTATATCGGCGTGGGTCTGCTGAGCCTAGGTGCCTTTCTTATCCATCAGATCGTGAAGGGAATCGAGGTATAGACGATGACCCAGATCCTCTTTTATGTCGCGGTATCGGTGCTTCTGTTTTCGCTGGCGGTCCTGCTTCTGTCGCCGTTCTTTTTGAAGCCTTCGCCTGAGGCACGCCGTGTCCACGAGCTTGTCAGCAGTAACCGTGTGGACCAGCGGGTGCTTGGTCGTAAAGAGCGATTTCAAGAGGCAATCTCTTCTCTTTCCCAGGGAATGCGCAGCAAACTGAAGCTGCCGACGGATACAAAGTCGCTGAACCGGCTTGCGGCTGCCGGCATTCGCAACCCCGCAGCGCCAGACATCTTTATGGCAGCGCAGTTTCTGCTTCCGCTGGGAGCAGCGTTCGCGGCCAGCTTTATCCCGACAAATACTTTGTTCTGGGCAGTCTCCTCGGGCGGGGTTGCTTACCTGTTGCCGGGCATGTGGCTGACGCACAGGGTAGGACAGAGGAAGAAGAAGATTCGCAGCAGTCTTCCGGATGTGATCGACCTGCTTGTGATTTGTGTGGATGCGGGGCTGGGGCTGGATCAAGCGGTGATGCGCGTATGCGAAGAACTTGCTTTGAACAATCGCGAGATTCAGGAGGAGCTCAGCCGGGTGCAACTGGAACAGAGAGCCGGCAAGCCGAGGCTGGATGCATGGCAGAACATGGCGACGCGAGTGAAGGTCGATGAGGTGTCGGCGTTCACGAGCATGTTGGTTCAGACGGACAGGTTTGGAACGCCGATCGCGCGGGCACTGAGCGGATTCGCGTCGGAGTTGCGGGTGAAGCGGCGTCAGCGTGCGGAGGAGGCCGCCGCCAAGACGAAGATCAAGATCATCTTTCCGCTGGTCTTGTGCATCTTCCCCTGCCTGTTCATTGTTTTGCTTGCCCCCGCGCTGCTGGCGATCACGCGCAGCCTTGCGAATATGGGCAAATAACGGGTTGAAGGATTTTGAGAAAGGAGGTCACTCATGGACATGGAAACCACCATCCGAGTCGTTGCGGGAGCGCTGGCACTTGTTGTGCTTGCCATCATCATCTACCGCCGTGGAAAGAAGGAAGCTTAGTTCTCCAGGAGAGAAGCATGCGCAGGGTGCAGATTATCGATAAGGGCAGGAACACGGTGATTGCAGGAAACGTGGGGGTGGCCGACCATGGCTTCGCACGCATGCGTGGCCTTCTCGGTCGCAAATCGCTGGATGCAGGGGAGGGCTTGTGGATCAGGCCCTCCTCGGGCATACATACCTTTGGCATGTCGTTTCCGATCGATGTTGTCGGCCTGAACGCTTCGCTGACTGTTACGAAGCTTTGGAAGAATGTGAAGCCGCAAAGGATGACCACCCTGAAGTGGAACGTTCGGAGCGTGATCGAACTCCAGGCGGGCCTGATCGAATCTTCCGGGCTGAAGCTTGGAGATCAGGTGCTGGTCAAGGACTATGTTGCAGAGAGCGAGGCACGCTGACCGATGGCATCCCATGCCGCATTGAGAGAAGAAGGAGGACAGGCGCTGGTGGTCGTGGTCCTTGCGATGACCGTGATCATCTGCTTTCTGGGGCTTGCCATTGACGTCGGACATTTGCGCTATGAGAGGCATCGTCTGCAGAGTGCGACCGATGCCGCGGCGTTGGCGGCCGGGTTGGAACTTCGCATCTGCGGAAGTGTGCCCAATTGCCCCGCGATGCAGGCAGCCGCGACGAGTGC